>JAGSGK010000112.1 GCA_023955215.1 Paracoccaceae bacterium | reverse complement strand
TGTCTCGTAACACTTGATCAGCAACCAGTGTCCAAACGCGCCAGTGACACACAATGCTGCCATCCAAACCCAATCAGATGAAATCATCGGTTCCCAGAACCAAATCCCTACACAGGTCATGAAAACGCTGCCCACTGTACCCGTCCAGAAAAAGCTGGTGGCGGTGCTGTCGAGGCGCGCAGCGTATCGTGTGAGCAATGCATAAAGCGCAAACATGAGCGCAGAGATAAGTGGCAAGATCGCCACAACATCAAACACGCCAACACCTGGCTGAAGGATGATCAAGACCCCAACAAACCCAACTGCAATCGCCGCCCAGCGCCGCCATCCAACTTGTTCACCCAATACTGGCCCAGAAAGAGCAGCGACCATCAATGGGTAGCAAATAAAGATCGCGAGTGTTTCAACCAGTCCCAAGTACGTAAGCGCCAAAATCGCAACGCAGATTTCGGCAGCCAGTAGAACAGCACGCCCTATCTGCAATATCGGCTGTTTGGTATGGGCCGCCGCGCGCAGCCCACCAGCGCCACGAGACGCAATTGTCATGACAAAAAATGCAAAGAACCAATAGCGGATCATCACCACCATCAGCACATTGTATTCGCTGGCCAAGTGGCGTGAAATTCCATCTTGGACCGCAAACACGAATGTCGCTGCGACCATCAGCATAATGCCTGCGCGGGGGTTATTCATATTACTGGAACTCCAAATTGCGCAACGGTCATATGCCGTTTACGCCCATAGCCTTTAATCCGTTGTACGTGGAAACCAGCGTCTGACAATCCCCTGCGTACAAATCCCGCCGCCGTATAAGTGGCTGCGGTCCCGTCTGCAGTCGTATGATCCCCAACCGCCTGCATCAATTCTGGGGTCCATAGCTCGGGGTTTTTGGCAGGCGAAAAGCCATCCAAAAACCATGCATCCACTTTGCCATGCCATTGGGGCAAGGTTTCGCGTGCATCGCCAATGATCACGTTCAGTGTAATATTTGGCGCGTATTGGATGGGTTGCAATTTCGCCCCCCAATGGCGCACCAAAGGGGCCGCTAACTCTGCCAGTTCTGGGAATGCGGACAACGCACGTTCCATTTCCAGATCTGTCATGGGGAACGCCTCAAAACTGGTGAAGTGCAAATGCCCTTTGGTTTCAGACGCCAGCCAAGCCTGGACCGCAGTTAAGAACCCCAACCCCGTACCAAAGCCTAACTCCCCAATGTGAAAGCCATCACAAAACCGCGTGGGCAATTCATTGCCCGTCAAAAAGACATGCCGCGTTTCCTCCAACCCATTATCCAAACTGAAATAGGGGTCATCAAACTGGTTGGAGACAGGAACGCCGCTATCGCGCCATTCTAGATCTGCTTGTTGGTCCTGCATTGACTTGCCCTATATCTATCTCATAAGCGGAACTTCGATTTTGGGCGACTGTGAAGAAAGGCGATCACTTTGACAACGGCTGACATTACCATCCGAGGCGCGGGTATCTTGGGGTTATCCATCGCGTGGGCATGTACCTTGCGGGGTGCTAAGGTACGTCTGGTTGACCCCAATGGGCCTGCCTTTGGCAGCAGTGGCAGTCTTGTTGGTGCCCTATCGCCCCATGTTCCTGAACGGTGGGAGTCTAAAAAGCAGTTTCAATTGGAAAGCCTTTTGATGGCCCAAGACTTTTGGGACAGGGTGACAGAACACGGCGGCCTTAGAACCGGCTACATGCGCACCGGACGTCTGCAGCCAATCGCCACCGACAATGTGCTAAAACTGTCCCAAACGCGATCTGAGGCCGCAAAAACGCTTTGGCAAGGCCATGCGCAGTGGTCCGTCATTCCATCCGATCCAGCGAACCCTTGGGAACCACGCAGCCCAACCGGCATGTTGATCCACGACGACCTTAGCGCCCACATGCATCCACGCATGGCTTGCGCCGCATTGGTTGCCGCGCTGCAGTCCAAAGGCGTCGAGGTGGTGACCGACGCGCCTGACGTTGGAAAAACAATTTGGGCAACTGGCGCGCAAGGGTTGGCAGACCTAAGCGAAGAATATCAACACGAAGTAGGTGCTGGTGAAAAAGGACAAGCCGCGTTGCTAGAGTTTGATATGCCCAATGCCCCACAACTATATGCCGATTACCTACATGTGATCCCTCATGAAAACGGTACCGTTGGCGTTGGGTCCACATCAGAGCGATATTTTGACGATCCAAAATCAACCGATGAGCAGCTCGAAGATATCATTGACCGCATACGCATTGCGCTGCCTGTTTTGGCTGATGCACCCGTGATTGAACGATGGGCTGGGTTGCGGCCACGTTCGCGCACACGCGCACCAATGCTGGGTGCGTTGCCGGATCGCCCTGATCATTTCGTCGCAAACGGCGGCTTCAAAATTGCCTTTGGGTTGGCACCAAAAATCGCGGAGGTTATGGCCGATCTCGCTTTAGAGGATCGTAACAACATTCCCGATATTTTTGATATTCGCGCCTCACTAAAGCCTTAGGCGGTCGCAGTCATGCAAAGGCGACCATCAGGCCCACGCACCCACAACTTGCGACCCTTACGGCACAGCGTTGCTGTTTCATAATGCATCAATGGAGACGTGGCGCGGAAGGAGAACTCTTTTAAATCACCCAGAGAACTATGTGCCATCAACATTAGATGTTGTGCCAACAGGGGCCCGTGTACGACTAGGCCATCATACCCTTCAACATCCTTCGCATAGTCCAAATCATAATGGATACGATGCCCATTGAAGGTAAGCGCGGAATAGCGAAACAGCATCGTTGTATCAAAGCTAATTTCAATCTGCTCTTCTTCGTCTTTATCCGCGGCCACGGCCGCTGGGCGGGGTGCAGATAAATCGGGATCTTCGCGGTAAACCAAGTCTTGCCACTCAGTTAGGCACAGCACGTCATTCTGCCAAACCTCATGGCGTAAAGTGACAAATGCCAAGGGGCCCGTGCGCCCCTCTTTGTGCAGCGCATTTTCACAGCATGAAGTTCGTGTCGCACGACGGCCCGTCAAAATAGGCGTATCAAACCTGAGCCGCCCACCGGCCCACATGCGGCGCGGTAGACCCATATCAGGCACAAGCCCGCCTACCTTTGGGTGCCCATCACGTCCCAGCGCTGTTGGCGGTTGGGGTTCCCAAAAGTACAGTTGGTGAAAAAATGGCAACAACGGATCGCCAGCTTCAATTGAGGGCGGTAATCCTAAAGACACTTGCATCGCGTTTGCGCGTGCAGCGTCCATAACATCGCTTTGACTTGTTGTTCTGCTTGGATCAAAATTCATATCAAATGAATAAGGACATTCCACCAATGGAACAATCCCCTCGCGTCAATGCCCTCGATCACTTGGTTTTAACCGTTGCCAACATTTCTGACACCTGTCGGTTTTATCAAGACGTTCTTGGGATGCAGGCAACGGGCTTTACTGTTGCCGATGGCACAAAGAGGTGGGCCCTGAAATTCGGCAATCAAAAGATCAATTTGCATGAAGTCGGATCAGAATTTGACCCAAAATCAGCGAAACCAACCGCAGGCAGTGCAGATCTGTGTTTCTTAACAACCACTCCACTCCCTGATTGGATCGCACATCTTTTGATTCACGATATCGCCGTTGAGGAAGGGCCTGTCGTTCGCACAGGTGCAACTGGTCCAATTCAGTCGATCTATATCCGCGATCATGATCAAAATTTAATCGAGATCAGCGCTCTAAAAACCTAGTCTGGAACGAAAAAGGCCCCGAAAAATCGGAGCCTTTAAATTGATTTGATATGCTTAGCTTATTGAGCGTTTGGCAAAATCACGATTTCAACACGACGATTTTCCGATTTGCCCGCTGGATCAAGGTTGCTGGCCAATGGTTGGCTTTCACCGCGACCAAAGGTTTGTATGCGCGAGAAAGGAATGCCAGCATCTAGCAGGACATCTGCGACCGAGTTGGCGCGACGTTCGCTAAGTTGTTGGTTGTAGGCAGCATCACCATCACTGTCAGTGTGACCGACAATTTGAATTGTTGAATCTGGATAGGCCTGCAAATTACTTGCAACAGTGTTCAAATCGCGGCGCAGATCACTGCGCACTGCAAAGCTGTCTGTGGCAAACAAAATGTCCTGAGGCAAGGTAACGATCAAACGATCACCCGTGTTTTGAATCGTCACGTTGTCATTGCCCAAATCGCGGCGCAAATCCGCCTCTTGTTTATCAAGGCCAAAACCTACACCAGCGCCAACCGCACCGCCAACAAGTGCGCCTGCAAGTGCACGATCGCCCCGTTTGCCATCTTTGCTAACCAACGCGCCAAGCAACGCGCCACTCGCGGCACCTATTAAAGCACCTTGTTTGGTTTTGCGGTTCGGATCGTCTGGATTGTTACCCAGCACCGCAGGATCGGTACAGGCACCCAATGCAAACGTACTGCACACTGCCAAAATAATCGGAGTTTTCATAAAATTCATATTATACTGCCTTCAAAGTTGCGGCCCCGTTCGGGCAGGGCGTCATTGTATGGCTCATATATAAGCTCGAAGCCGCACATCAAAGTAAGGGGAAAATTCAATCGGCAACATCTCGCTGACTAAGCTTCCGATTGTGCCCCTTCGTAAGCCAGCATCGCGCGCTTCATTGGAAGCCCCCAATGGTACCCACCCATCGCACCAGTTTTACGCAACGCACGATGGCAAGGGATCAACCAACTGACAGGATTGCGCCCGATCGCCGTACCCACTGCACGCACAGCCTTTGGATTACCGACCGCCTCCGCGATATGGGAGTATGTCGTGACTTGGCCCGACGGCACATTCAACAACGCTTCCCAAACTTTGACTTGAAACGGCGCGCCGATCAGCAGAAGTGGAGCCTTGGTACCAGCGATATCAATATTACCAAAAGCCGTCTGCACCCATGCGTCCAGCCGTTCCGGGGCTTCTTCATACTTGCCGTTCGGCCAACGATCACGCAGATCATCGAAAGCCGCCTGTTCGCCCAATTCCGCCGCAAAGCCTAAGCCACAGATTCCACGGTCCGCACCCATAACAATTGCGCGACCAAATGCAGTATCAAACCATCCCCAGTAAATCTTCAAACCCGCACCACGCTTTGCATATTCGCCCGGGCTCATGGCCTCCCACCTCAAAAACAAGTCATGTAACCTGCCGCTTCCAGAAAGACCGCTCGCATGTGCAGTCTCGACCGTTGAAAATTGATTATGTAGCAGCGATTTGGCGTGGCCCAAAGTCAAATACTGTTGGTACCGTTTCGGCGACACGCCCACCCATCGGCTGAACACACGCTGAAAATGCGCGGGGCTCATGCCCATCTGCGCGGCCATATCTTCAAGGGACAAATTGTCCTCTGCCGCATCAATCAACTCAATCGCGCGCCGCATAACGTTGTAGTGGTAGCCGCTGTGTTCTTCATCAATATGTACCATGAATAATAACTAGCGTTTTCGCCGCCCCCAATCGACCCGTTTTTTGCGCAAAGGTTGCAGCAGCCCAGACAAACAGGCATAGGAACACTATGGCAAAACAGCTCGACTATCATACCATCCGCGAAATATTCACGCGCTTTCAAGATATTGCTCCGGAGCCCGAAGGGGAATTGGAACATGTCAACGTTTACACATTGGTTGTCGCGGTTGCCTTATCTGCGCAAGCAACAGATGTAGGCGTAAACAAAGCCACCCGCGCACTGTTCCAGATCGCAGATACCCCCCAGAAGATGCTGGATCTAGGTGTCGAGGGTCTGACGGAACACATCAAAACAATCGGTCTGTTTCGCCAAAAGGCGAAAAACGTTATCAAGCTGAGCCAGATCTTAGTCGACGACTACAATGGCGAAGTCCCCAATTCACGTGCAGCGTTGCAATCTTTGCCCGGTGTTGGACGTAAGACCGCCAATGTCGTGCTGAACATGTGGTGGCACCAACCGGCCCAAGCCGTAGATACCCACATTTTTCGCGTCGGAAATCGCACCGGTATTGCGCCTGGTAAAACCGTTGATGCAGTCGAACGCGCTGTTGAAGATAACATCCCCGCTGATTTTCAGCTTCACGCCCATCATTGGTTGATCCTACATGGGCGTTATCACTGCAAAGCCCGCAAACCATTGTGCGGTACATGCTTAATCCGCGATCTCTGCCCGTTTGAGGAAAAAAACCTATGACCAAGTATCAAGTTGTCGGCATCGGCAACGCCGTCGTTGATGTTATCACACAATCCACCGACGCCTTTTTAAATGAAATGAGCATCGACAAAGGCATTATGCAATTGGTCGACCAAGACCGCAGCGAAGCCTTGTTCAACAAAATTGACCAAAGTGTTCAGACCTCTGGTGGTTCGGTTGCGAACACCGTTGCTGGTGTTGGTTCCTTGGGTTTGAAGACTGCATTCATCGGGCGGGTTCGTGACGACGCTTTGGGCAACTTCTACGCAAAATCCATGATCGACGAAGGCACTGATTTTGTGAACGCCCCTGCAACTGACGAAGATTTACCTACATCGCGTTGCATGATATTCGTCACGCCAGACGGTGAGCGTTCCATGAACACCTACCTTGGCATCTCAACCAACCTTGGCCCAAAAGATGTGTCTGAGGATGTAGCAGGGAATGCCGCCATCATGTTCTTGGAGGGTTACCTGTTCGACAAAGACGCAGGCAAAGAAGCGTTTCTACAAGCTTCTCGTCTGACCCGTGCCGCTGGTGGCAAAGCAGGCATCGCGATTTCTGATCCGTTCTGTGTTAATCGCCATCGTGCAGATTTCTTGCGCATGATTGGAGATGAACTTGATTTCGTCATGGGCAATGAAGCAGAAGTAAAATCCCTGTTCAAAACTGACGACCTAGAGGACGCACTTGCTAAAACAGCTGCGCTTTGCCCGCTCGTTGTCTGCACACGTTCAGGTGACGGCGTGACAATCATTCGTGGCGATGAGCGCGTAGATGTACCTGTGAAGACAGTCGTTCCTGTTGATGCGACTGGCGCGGGCGATCAATTTGCTGCTGGCTTTATCTATGGCATGGCCACGGATCGTGATTTGGAGACATGTGGGCGCATGGGCAACATCTGTGCAGCCGAAGTTATCAGCCATATCGGCCCACGCCCTGAGCAAGACATCTTGGCACTGTTCAAAGCCGAAGGTTTGGTCGATTGATGCTTACCAATGGGTTTCATGAAGTGCCAACAGGCAAGTTGGCAATGGTTGTCACCCATCTAGAAATGCGCACACGGGCGGATACCCGCCCTGTGCCAACCCCTGATGGGATTGAACTTCACCCCATCGAAAACATCACAGTTGATGAATATCGCGATCTTTACCGCCGCGTTGGGGAGGACTGGCTTTGGTTCTCGCGCCTCAATATGAGCGAAATAGAATTATCTAAGATCATCGATGACCCCAAAGTCGTTTTCTTCACACTGATGAAAAACGGCGTAAAGCACGCGCTGCTTGAACTGGATTTCCGTACGGCAGGTGAGTGTGAACTGGTATTTTTTGGCCTAACCAAAGAGCTGATCAGCTCAGGTGCAGGTCGTTATCTGATGAACCACGCGATTGATGTTGCCTGGAACCATGACATCACAAGGTTTCATGTACACACCTGTACCATCGACAGCCCCGCAGCGCTGAACTTCTACATCAGAAGTGGCTTCACCGCGATCAGTCGCCAAGTGGAAGTTGCCGATGACCCACGCCTAAGTAACGGGTGGGACACCAGCATTGCCCCACACATTCCAATCATTCAGCCTTAATCGCATCTAACGAGCGGCAAAGGCGATCACGCATGCATTATAAATGCTGTTTGAATTCTTCGATGACCTTCACATAAACATCCCGTTTGAACGGTACGATATTATCTACAAGTTCATCAGTTTTGAGCCAGCGCCACTTAGAAAACTCGGGATGCTCTGTCTGGATGTTCACCTGATTATCAGAGCCATGGAAGCGCAACAGAAACCACTTTTGCTCTTGGCCACGGTAGCGACCTTTCCATAGCTTCGGCACAAGGTTGTGTGGCAGGTCGTAGGGAATCCAACCGTCGCTCACGGCGACAACAGCAACCAAATCAGGTGTGATCCCCGTTTCTTCCTCAAGTTCACGCAATGCAGCGACTTGTGCATCTTCGCCCTCATCAATGCCACCTTGAGGCATTTGCCATGCAACAACATTGTTGTCTTTACGCTGTCCAACGAACACATCACCGGCTTCATTTAGTACCATCAGGCCTACGTTCTGGCGGTAGGGCAGCTTTTCAATCTCTTGAGGCGTCATTTTGATCTCCTTTTGCAACGACTTACCCTGCGTTGCGCTATTTCACAAACACGATGACGCGGCGTAGTGCGTGACATACCCCCAGCCTTTGGGTGATCTACAGTCAAACACCAGATCAACGGGGATCAACATGTCTGATTATCCAAATTTACTTGCACCACTGGACCTTGGGTTCACCACATTAAAAAATCGCGTTTTGATGGGGTCCATGCACACTGGACTTGAAGAAACCAAGGATTGGAACCGCGTCGCTGAATTTTATGCAGAGCGGGCACGCGGTGAAGTTGGTTTGATGGTCACAGGCGGGATCGGCCCAAACCTTGAAGGTTCCGTCTTGCCCGGTGCCGCGATGATGACCACGGATGAAGATGTCAAAAACCATTCTGTCGTGACTAAACGTGTTCACGATGCTGGCGGCAAAATTGCGATGCAAATCTTACACGCTGGTCGTTATGCTTACGGTCCGATGTGTGTTGCCCCCTC
>JAGSGK010000236.1 GCA_023955215.1 Paracoccaceae bacterium | reverse complement strand
GTTACCGCAACAACGCCCACTCTTTCGTTGCCTTGTTTAATTGGCGTAATCACACCGAACCAAGACAGGCCATCTGCATCCAAGGCATTCTGCAGTTGCGTTCCGTTCTCTAAGCTACTTGGAATAAAGGACTGAAGTTGTTCTTCAACAGTCAGAACTTCTTCCGCAGAATCTGCTGCAAAGGGCGACGATATAACTGCCCACAACCAGTTCAATCCATCTGTCAAAATCGTCGACGAAGTTTGTGCATCAGTCTTTGATCCAGTGACGTCGATTGTTCCGGAAATATTTGCAATCAACGTCTCTGAGGGATCGAATACGAAAACTTCTGTGCCGTTGCGAAGGTCCAAGCCGTTCAGGGTGGAATTAATGTCCACTCCGTCTCCCGTTGCTAAATTGACAGGCGCGCCTGTCGGCAATTGCGCTTCAAAGACGTCAGCGATCAATTCAGCTTCACTGACCAATGCGGATGCACGTTGGACCGCTAGGCTGTCGCGTGAAGAATTAAGATAGGAAATACCGGCAATAAGGAGGCAAAGAGCCACCAAATTGAACGTAACAATTTTCCGAGTTATCGGGGAGGCCCGCAAAGAAAACAGCCCACGCCGTTCACGGCGTGCGCGCATTTCAGAAGGTGCTGTGGCATCCGGAGCGACCCAATCGTCCCCCAAAACCACATCACCGTCTCGCGATGGTACAGATGTCATATCCCGCACGAGCTTCCTTTCAGCCAAGGCCAACAGGTTAATTTAGTCTTCGTTGTATCTATAGCCGATACCATAAAGCGTCTCAATCGCCGAAAACTCATCATCGGCTGTGCGCATCTTCTTGCGTAAGCGTTTGATGTGGCTATCGATGGTACGGTCATCAACATAAACTTGATCGTCGTAAGCTACATCCATCAGTTGGTCGCGTGATTTCACGAACCCAGGACGCTGCGCCAATGCTTGAAGCAGCAAAAACTCTGTTACGGTCAAAGAAACATCTTTGCCCTTCCACGAAACGGCGTGACGCAATGGATCCATCCACAGCTCACCGCGCTCCATTACTTTGGTTTCTTCGCTGTCAGCAACGATTTCACCCGCTTGCGCATCTTGGCGCCGCAGCAGTGCACGAATGCGCTCTACCAATAGGCGTTGCGAAAACGGTTTCTTGACGTAATCGTCGGCACCCATACGCAAGCCAAGAACTTCATCGATTTCATCATCTTTGGAGGTTAGAAAAATAACCGGCATTTTCGTTTTTTGGCGAATGCGCTGCAGCAGATCCATTCCGTCCATGCGTGGCATCTTGATATCCAACACTGCCATGTCCGGCAATTTCTTGTTGAACGCATCAAGTGCGGCCTGACCATCGTTATATGTTTCCACTTCGAAACCTTCAGCTTCGAGCGTCATTGAAACTGACGTCAGGATATTCCTGTCGTCATCTACCAATGCAATCTTGTTCATTGCCTGTATCCTTGTACTAAATTACTGCCACATTAATTTTTTTTATTCTTTTCGCCACAATTGGCAGATTGCGCAAACGAATCAATCGCAAAGTGCGAATCACCTTCAATTCCCGCCACAATTGGGCCTGAAAATGGTTAGTAATGGCTAAATTACTGCACTTTCGCGTCATGCGCGCATTTGAAAGGGCCGCGAGCCCGAAAACATTGCAATGATGGCGCTAACGGTTGCGCTAACAGCCCCGGATCGACCTGTTCATGTATGAAATCAGCATGTTATGACCAACAAAGGTGTAGTGCAGGCAGAAATGTTTGCGTTGCTTGGTTCAACCGCGAAAGCGGAAACAGGAGAGACATCATGACTTTTGGACGCGTAAACCCGCAATTCCAAGTTGAAGACCAAGGAATTATCGACTTGGGAAATGTCTATTATAACCAAGTAGAGCCAGCTTTGGTCGAGGCCGCTGTCAAGCGTGGCGAGGGTCAACTCGGCAAAGGCGGTGCGTTTTTGGTCACAACCGGAAAGTTCACTGGCAGGTCACCAAAAGACAAGCATGTGGTGAAAACCGCGTCAGTTAAAGATACAATTTGGTGGGAAAACAATGCGGCAATGACACCCGAGGGGTTTGATGCGCTGCACACTGACATGCTTGAACATATGAAGGACCGCGATTATTGGGTTCAAGATCTGATTGGCGGTTCTGACCCTGCATACGCGATAAATGTCCGCATGATTACAGAGCTGGCTTGGCACGGGTTGTTCATCCGCCATATGTTGCGCCGTCCAGAACGTGATGAGCTTGATCACTTCCTTGCAGACTTCACAGTCATAAACTGCCCAAGTTTCCAGGCAGACCCAGCCAAACACAATTGTCGATCCGAAACCGTCATCGCCATGAATTTTGACAAAAAGTTGATCCTGATAGGTGGAACCGAATACGCTGGCGAGAACAAGAAATCAGTATTCACCTTACTAAACTACTTACTGCCCGACAAAGGCGTCATGCCAATGCACTGCTCAGCAAATCATGCGACGGGGAATCCCGTTGATACCGCTGTCTTTTTTGGGCTGTCAGGAACAGGAAAAACAACACTGTCCGCCGATCCAGCAAGAACATTGATTGGTGACGACGAGCATGGGTGGTCGGATCGTGGCACCTTCAATTTTGAGGGTGGTTGCTATGCAAAAACGATCAACCTGAGCGCCGAGGCCGAACCAGAAATATTCGCAACCACTGAAAAGTTCGGAACTGTCATTGAAAACATGGTTTTTGACGACGAAACTAAGGAACTGGATTTTG
Organism: Paracoccaceae bacterium; assembly: GCA_023955215.1. Taxonomy (GTDB): domain Bacteria; phylum Pseudomonadota; class Alphaproteobacteria; order Rhodobacterales; family Rhodobacteraceae; genus Ascidiaceihabitans. Next base: position 2,399 of record JAGSGK010000236.1, on the reverse strand, counting down.
AAGACGACAGCCTGACAGCCAACATGCGCTGCGCTTATCCGTTGCACTACATATCAAACGCCAGCAATGATGCGCAGGGTGGGCATCCAAAGAATATCATCATGCTCACTTGTGATGCTTTTGGGGTGCTACCACCAATCGCGCGCCTAACGCCGGCGCAAGCCATGTATCACTTCCTATCTGGCTTCACGTCTAAGGTTGCCGGGACGGAACGTGGAGTTACAGAGCCAGAACCAACATTCTCAACCTGCTTTGGCGCACCGTTCATGCCAAGACGTCCAGAGGTTTATGGCAACCTTCTACGCAAAAAAATCGCAGAGCATGGTGCCACTTGCTGGTTGGTCAACACAGGCTGGACTGGCGGCGCTTATGGAACTGGTTCAAGAATGCCGATCCGCGCTACGCGCGCTTTGCTGACCAGTGCACTAGACGGTTCTTTGGCTTCTACTGAGTTTCGCAAAGATCCAAACTTTGGCTTTGACGTCCCGGTAGCTGTCAACGGCGTCGCCGACATCCTGCTAGATCCACGCAGAACGTGGGATGATGCAGCGGCATATGATGTTCAGGCCAAAAAACTAGTCGAAATGTTTGAGAACAACTTCGTTCAGTACATGCCGCACATTGATGAAGACATCAAAACAGCTGCTATTGGCTAAACGGTTCGAGCAAATGATACAAAAAGGGCCACAGTATTCGCTGTGGCCCTTTTTAGGTATTACGCTGCTTTGGCGGCGGGAAGCGTGACCAAGTCAGAAACTGGCATCTCGAGTAGGTAACGCGCCTCTTCGTTACTCAAATAGCTTAGGAACCCCTCCATGGGCATATCTGACCCTTTGCGGAACCAGCGCAACGCACCTGGCTCATTGTGCATGTAGCCCATTCGCTCAGCAAACCCTTTAAATGCTACAGTGCGCGCCATAAACACAAATATATAGTCACGGTTCCAGCGCTGCATCGCTGTCAACAAGCCATAGCGCGCCAAAACGGTCGATAATCCGTTGCCGCGAAACAGGCCCGGCTTATCGCTCATCCAAACTTCACCATGATAAATCACGCGACCAGTGATATTACGTGCGCCTGGGCTGGCACGAAAGCGAGAGCGGTCAAGGTCAATGTCAGGAATGGCTGGCGGAAACTCACGAAAGCGGTTGAACATGTAGCCTCCGAGGTCTTCATGCTTCAGATCTAAAAGACGGGCGGCTTGCGTATGCATCAAGTCCCCATCAAGATCACGACCCGTCAACCAAAATGCGTTTCCCTCGTTGAGGTTCTGTAGGCCTGGATCGAAAGGGGCGCCAAGCGCTTGTCTAGGACGGTCACGCAACAGAATTTCACGGTACTCATCAAAATCAGTTCCAATTTGAACCTCAAGCCCGCCTTCAGATAAAATTTGCTGGCTGCTGGCGATAAAAAGCGCCGAATCGGTTTGAGTTTGAATCGTCATATTTGTGCCCTCACAAGAATACTTCCCCGTGACGTTACCAAAAATTTAAATTTAAATCCCGTTTTTTACTATCTTTAGATCAAAATCTATCGAAATTTCTTCAGATGGGGCAATAAATTGACTTGAATCTAGTCCAAATATCTCAATTTCATCCGTAGGCTCAACTAAAGCGAACAAAGCTGAGCTTCCGTCAGGGAATCGCCCCCCTAACATAAGACGGCGATAATTCACCGCCTGAAGCTCACCAACACCGCCCCGCGGAACCATAGTGTAGACATGGTCGACACGTGCATTTTGCGTAGTTTGGACCTCATGGAAAGACTGATTTAACATCCGCGCAAAATCTTCACCGCCAGGCATTTGGCCTATTGGATTCCCCACGCTGCTCCGTGCTTTTTCACGCCCAAACCAATTTACATAAAATGATTTTTCCCCAAACTCGACGCAAATCCATCCTGCAGCAGTGTGGCGATATACAATCAAAAATGGCCGAACATGGCTCATTTCTTCTGCTTCAATATTACCACCACCCAATGCCCATGAACGGAAAGTTTCACGCATTAAAGGTGATTTTTGGACCCAGATACTTTGCAAAGAGTGTTGTTGTTGATGGAAAAACCATCCATTTGGCTCTTCATGCTTCAAATATTGCAGTCCATTTACATCCAAAGACTGACCACGCAACCAAGCATGGCCTCGCGCTAAGATTTCATTCGCTTCCGGTAATGCGTGGGTGCCTGCTTCAGTTAATTCGTATCGACGATCCACAACCTTAAAGAGAACAACACCTTTAATCTCCTCTAGGTTGTCGATATGCCGGCGAACGGTCTGGCGTGTACTACCAAGTTCCTCAACTGCATGCGAAAGGTTCAAGCGCTTTGCAAGTGTTGAGAATGACCTAATCATCTCGAACAAAAGGGGATTAGTTACTTCTTTCACGGGCATCCAATTTTTC
>JAGSGK010000029.1 GCA_023955215.1 Paracoccaceae bacterium | reverse complement strand
GGTAGGGGGGCGTCTATCCCTTTTAGCGCAAGGGCCTCAGAAATCCGCAAGCCACAGCCCCACAGCAATGTCACCACTGCAGCATCTCGGGCTGCGACCCAGGGCTCAAGCGATTGCATTTCAACGGTTTCGATCATGTCTCGCGCGGCATCAATAGCCAGCGGACGGGGTAGTTTTTTGGTAAATTTGGGAGAGCGCGTGAGTAGAACGGCGGTAGGTTCGAACCCTTCACGCGCGGCAAGCCAACGATAGAACACTTTAACGGCAGACAGCTTGCGCGCTAGGGAACGAGGTCCAACGCCTGCTCCACGGCTGTTGGCCATCCATGCGCGCATATCACTGATCGTGATTTTGGAAAGGGCTCCTAAGCCTTGGGATTCTTCCTTGTGGCCAGTGATGAACGCAAGGAATTCAGTCACATCGCCCGCATAAGCGGTTACCGTGTTTTCTGCGGATCCTTTGAGTGATTTTTGGTGGTCGAGCCATTCCTGTAGCGCATCACGCGCTGCAGGTGAGATCAGGCTCAAGACAACCAGCGCCGCATGGCGCGTTCAAAGACACCCGTGAAAAAGGCCAATAGGTCAGTGCCCTGCTGTGGTCCAAACATATGCGGATCTTCCGCACCCATAACCAATAGGCCGGGCAGGCGTCCATCGCCAAAGTCTAGCTTTAGACAGGCTTCTGAGCGGATCCATTCCGCATTTTCGCCATAGATCATTTCAGATGAATTCTGCACTTGGCGCAAGGTCACTTTGCGCACCTGACCTCCACGTCCATTTGAAAGATAATCATCAATAAATCCGGGTTCGGCAACGCTCAAAACTTCGCCCAAACGCTTAACTGTACTCTCGGAATCGCTTTGCACGGTCTCAAGAACTAGTTTCGTGGCATCGACGCGCAGAATTTCTGAGACGGCACCGTTGAGGTCGCGCAAGAACGCTTCAAACTCCATCGGGTCCAGCATCCGCAAAATAGCGCGGTGCACCTGATTTGTGCCTGCAAGGTTTTCGTATGCGGCTGCGATCACCGAACGGTGTGTGTCTTCAAGTCGATCAAGGCGACTTTCGAGGCGATCCATTGCAATGCCGCGCAGGTCGACAATATTGCCGCCCATTGCACGCTCATTTGCAGCGATCAACGCCTGCATTAGGTCCTTGTCGTCCAGAATCACGTTTGGTTGCGAAATAATAGCTTCGCGCAACGTATCATCAATTTTCGGGCTACTGCTCATGTTGGCCTCTAATTATTTTGCGCTTATGTAACATGTGCGCGGTCTTAAATCTAAAAATTTTTACTTCTATAGGCAGGAATATTGCAAAAGTGGCGCGTTTTCGCGTCATGGTGGCGGTGGGGGCGATTTTTACAACGTAATGATGCAAAAATGCGCTACATTTGCGCCTTTTGGTTGAAGTTTTTGGAGTCTTGCTGGGCCAGTATTCCGCCATCGCGGGGGTTTTGCGGGCTGCAGTCGTAAATTGCTGGGGTTCTGGTGAATAATGTTGGCAATGGTTGGGGCATTTACAGGCAACTGTTCTCAGAATGCGATGGTACTTCAACTGACGATATTCACTCATTTAATACGCTAGGTTAACTGTGCCGATTGTACTGTAGTGTTGTCTTGCGATTACATGTACCCCACGTTGTAGAAATTGAAGCCTTGAACCGAAGCCGGAGCAAAGACGTGCGCCAATCTCAAACCGCGCCAGAGTATTTTGATGAGGGTGCCCTGATTGGGGTGCTGACTGCCGAACCCTTGGATCGCATGTTGGATTATAAGGCACCTGAGGGTGGCTGCCATCTGGGTTCATTTGTGGAAGTGCCGTTGGGACCGCGTAAGGTGATTGGTGTTGTTTGGGGCGCTGGCAAAGGTGATTGGGACATCAAAAAAGTGCGCGCCGCTTACCGTGTGCTGGATGCCGCGCCTATGCGGCTGGAAATGCGTGATTTTTTACGCCGATCGGCAGATTACACCCTGACACCGATGAACGCGATGCTGCGATTGGCCACACGCGCACCGGGGTTGGGTGATCCACCGTCCATGCGCAAAATTTATCGACGTGGACCGTCCGAGCCAGAGCGCATGACTGATGCCCGCCAGAAAGTCCTGAATACGCTGGCTGAATACGGTGACCTGTCATTTAGGCTGAAAGAATTGGCTGAGCTGGCAGGGGTCACAACCTCAGTGGTCAAAGGGTTGGTTGAGCAAGGGGCTGTGGCGGAAGAAGACAGTCCACGCGACCTGCCGTTTCCGCGCCTTGATCCGAGCCTACCAAGTAAAGAACTGACAGAGGATCAGGCAACAGCATCTGCCTATCTCGCGGATGCGGTTCAATCTGGTAACTACGGTACAACGCTTTTGCGTGGGGTGACGGGGTCGGGTAAGACGGAGGTTTACCTAGAGGCCGTGGCGGCGGCATTGCGCGCTGGGCGTCAGGCGTTGGTGTTGTTGCCAGAGATTGCGCTGACGGCTGAGTTCCTTAAACGAGTGCAGGAACGCTTTGGCCATCGGCCTGCAGAATGGCATTCTGGGGCAACGATGACCGAACGCCGCCGAATCTGGCGTATGATCGGGCAGGGGCAGGCGCAGCTGGTGATTGGTGCGCGCTCTGCCCTTTTCCTTCCTTATCAGAATCTTGGTCTGATCGTGGTCGATGAGGAACATGACACCTCCTATAAACAGGAAGAGGGCGTGCTGTATAACGCCCGTGACATGGCCGTTTTGCGTGCCTCGATCTGTGGGGCGCATGTGGTGCTGGCATCGGCGACCCCGTCCTTGGAAAGCTGGGCGAATGCGGAAAGTGGCAAATACAAACGTCTGGAACTGACCTCGCGCTTTGGTCCCGCCGTTATGCCGACAATGAAGACGATCGATATGCGCGACGCCAAATTGCCAGCCAACCGTTGGGTGTCTGAAGTCCTGAAATCCGAGGTGCAAAAGCGTATTGATGCGGGTGAACAGGCGATGCTGTTTATCAACCGTCGTGGTTATGCGCCGATCACGTTATGTCGTGCATGTGGTCATCAGGTAGGATGTGACGATTGCGATGCGCGGATGGTGGAGCACCGGTTCCAGAACCGTCTGGCTTGTCACCAATGTGGTGAGACCAAAGAGATGCCGACCAAATGTCCGTCTTGTGACGCCGAAGGGCGCATGGCCCCTGTTGGGCCGGGGGTCGAGCGTTTGGGCGAAGAAGCCGCCGAGCTGTTTCCAGATGCCCGTATCGCGACGCTGAGTTCAGACATGTACGGATCAGCCCGCGCGCTGAAGGCCGAGATTGAGGCGATTGCTGCTGGTGGTGCGGATATCGTTATTGGGACGCAGTTGGTTGCAAAGGGGCACAACTTTCCTAACCTTACATTGGTCGGTGTGATTGATGCGGACTTGGGGCTTCAGGGATCTGACTTGCGCGCGGCTGAACGAACGTTTCAGTTAATGCGTCAGGTTGCTGGTCGCGCTGGACGTGCCGAAAAACCGGGTACGGCGATGTTGCAGACCTATCAGCCAGAGCATCCCGTGATCCGTTCGATCCTTGAAGGTGACGAAGAGGGATTTTGGCGGGCCCAAGCCGCTGAACGCAAAGCTGCAGGCGTGCCGCCTTATGGGCGCATGGCTGGAATCATCGTCAGTGGCACTGACTTGCCGCAAGTTTTTGATTTGGCGAACCACCTGGCCCGTATGGATGGACCTCTACGCGCGGTTGGTGCGCAGATATTTGGGCCAGCACCTGCACCGATTGCCCGCGTGCGTGGACGTCATCGCGTGCGTATGTTGGTGAAGGCTGACAAGACAGTCGCGTTGCAAGGCGCCTTGTCGCGCTGGGCCGCGCAGGTCAAACTAAAGGGTGATGTGAAACTCGCAATCGATATCGACCCACAGAATTTCTATTAATTTATTTGTTTTCTTGCAGCTTGAGACACCGTATTCGCACGGGCTATTCCTCTATTTCCCTTCTCAATGTTTGGGCGTAGGTCTGGCGCATGTTGAAAACTGTCACACTTGCTGAAGCGCAAAAACTACCGCGCTGGCGCCGTCCTATAGTATTGTTGTTCCTGATGGCTTTTGCCATGCCGATTGCGTTCAATACGTGGTCTGCCTTGTTGAACAACTTTGTAATTGAAGTTGCTAATTTTGATGGTTCCGACATTGGATTGCTGCACACGGTGCGCGAAATACCCGGTTTTTTGGCCGTTGGTGTAATCGCAATCATTATCTTTGTGCGCGAACAAGTGTTGGGACTGGTGTCCCTTGTCCTGCTTGGGGTCGCTACTGCTATCACGGCTTACTACCCATCTTTGACCGGAATTTTGACGCTAACAATGCTAAGCTCGATAGGGTTTCACTATTACGAGACGGTGAACCAATCACTGCAACTGCAATGGCTGCCAATTACGGATGCCCCGCGTATCATGGGGTGGATGATGGCCTTAGGATCAGCCGCGACCTTCATTGTCTATTTGATCATCCTGCTGCTGTGGGAACCATTGGGGTTGGGCTATAATATCGTTTATATCTGCGGCGGTGCTGCGACTGCCATCGTCGCCGTCTTTGCGATGGTCGCCTATCCTCAGTTTGAAGGCCCCACAGTTCAGAATAAAAGCATGGTGCTGCGCAAACGCTACTGGTTGTATTATGCGCTGCAGTTCATGTCGGGTGCCCGTCGCCAAATCTTTGTCGTGTTCGCAGGGTTTATGATGGTTGAGAAGTTTGGCTTTGAGGTTCACGAGCTGACTTCGCTGTTCCTGATCAACCTGATGATCAACATGTTGGTGGCCCCATTGCTGGGTCGTATTGTTCAACGCTTTGGCGAACGGCGCACGTTGGTGTTTGAATACGTCGGTTTGGCGTTGGTCTTCTTGTCTTACGGTGGTGTTTATTATCTTGGCTGGGGGGTACTGGTTGCGGCCTTCTTGTACGTGGTTGATCACATCTTTTTCGGGCTGGCATTGGCATTGAAAACCTATTTCCAAAAGATCGCGGACCCTGCCGATATCGCGCCAACCGCGGCTGTCGCTTTTACCATCAATCATATCGCGGCGGTTGTTCTGCCTGTGACGCTTGGATTGCTTTGGCTGGTGTCACCACTTTTGGTGTTTTTGATTGCCGCTGGGATGGCATGCGTGTCCCTAAGCCTCGCACTTTTGATCCCGCGCCATCCGGGGCCTGGGCATGAGACAATATTTAAGCCTGCACTGACTGAAGCAGCAGCGTGAGTTTAACCAGCCCTTGCGGGACTGCGGGGCTGGCGCTATGTCGCGAAGCTGAACCTAGTGGCCGTGGATGTGCGATTTAATGTGCGCGCCGAACCACGACGAACGTTATATTGGAGCCGAAAATGCCGACATTCACTGCGCTGACGACCCTTATGGGAAAACCTGCAGCCGAAGCGCTGGGCACGGCGATGGAGCGATTGATTCCTGAACCGACAGGCATTGGCGTTTTTGAAGTTGAGGATGGTTCGGGCCTTTGGGAAGTGGGCGGCTATTTCACAGAACATCCGGATGAAACAGCTCTGTCTTTGTTGGCGACAGCAATGGGTGCGAAATCTTTTGCGGTTTCTGAATTGCCAGAAACCGATTGGGTCGCCCATGTGCGCCGTGAATTGGCACCAGTCGAGGCCGGGCGCTTCTTTGTTTACGGCAGTCATGATGCCGACAAAGTACCTGCAGACTGCGAGCCACTGCTGATTGAGGCCGCAATGGCGTTTGGTACGGGCCATCATGGTACGACCTTGGGCTGCTTGCGCGCTGTGGACCGCCTGTCAGAGGGTGGGTTCCAAGGTGAAAACGTGGCGGACATCGGTTGCGGTACTGCCGTTTTAGGCATGGCTGCGGCACGCATTTGGCCGAACCCCGTTATGGTCAGCGACATTGATGAGGTCGCTGTTGATGTGGCCAATGCCAACGTTGAGGCCAATAACTTGGTCGGACGCATCATTGCTGTCGAAGCTGCTGGTTTTGACCATCCTGATCTTTTGGCCAAAGCACCGTATGATTTGGTTTTCGCCAATATTCTCAAAGGTCCCCTGATTGCATTGGCACCAGATATGGCCACGAATCTGGCGGATGAGGGCTATGCGATTCTCTCTGGAATTCTGAATGAGCAGGCCGATGACGTAATTGCAGTTTATGCACAGAACGGCATCAATCTTGTTCATCGGGAAGAGATTGTTGAGTGGACAACGCTAACCTTGCAGAAAAAGACATAATTAGAGCCCTATTTTAAGGGGTTTTGAAGCATTTGCCTAGGAAATGACTTATTTCAGGACTATTCACAGGGTGGATCAGTTCGGGGACTGGTCGTTTATAATTAGGTGTAGCCATGTATGGTCCAAGTAAAAATTTTGATGAACGTCTGAATGATATCGGGCGTAAACACACAGCGATGGCGCGTGGGTATACGACAGAGATCTGTAGTGATGGATTGATCGTTGTTAAGCCTTATGTTCGCCGCCGCGGGTTCAGTATTCCAGTTGCAGGCATCTTGATGCTTCTTGCCGGCTTTTTGTTTTTCAAAGCATTTATTTTGGCAGCTGTTGGGCCAGAGCTTTATGACGAACGCGTTGCCAAGTTGGATGAGGGCACCTTTGTTGAACAAGGCGGCGCATGGGTCATGCAAATTGAACGGGCAACAGAGTACTTTGCGGCCGTAATTGGTCCGATTTTTCGCTAATCTAGAGACCCTCCAGTGTTTGCTGAGGTGCGTTGGCCCTTTGAGGGGGCAATAGGCTGCAAGCAAACATAAAAAAACCGCGCAACCCGAATTGGGTTTGCGCGGTTTTTGCGTCTAAGGGCTCTCATCCCCCGAGGGAGGGCGAGGAAGAGATCCTCTTAGAATTCGAATTAGCGTGCGCGTGCAACAATTTCGATGTCGCCGCGTGAAAGACCAATGTCTTCAAGCTCGCGGTTGCTAAGTGATGTAAGTGCATTGCGTGTCAGGCGTGCGTCGTTCCAGAATACAGCAGCATCGATTGCTGAGTGAACGGCGCCTGAAATACGGGCTGCAACTGAAGTTGTGCCGAATGTAGTGCTGTTTGTGTTGAATGTTGTCATCGTCGCAGTCCTTTATAAATGTTGGCCGGGATTGTCCGGTCTTGTAATGAGGCGTCTAGAGCCAAAGATTGAATCCAACAATAACTAAGAATGCATGTTCGATATGCGTTTTGCGCATAGGTAAATGCAGTCGTATAGCCCATGAAAATAAGGAGTTATTTGCGACCTCGTAGGTGTCGTTTTTGTGATGTTTAGGCATAGGGTTTTGTACTCCGCAATGTTGCCTCTTGGCGAATGTTCTTGTTTCGTGCTATCTGTGCGAAAAGCAACAATAATGCAGGGCAGGTCACGCAATGGCGCGCGTTTTAGGAATTGATCCAGGGCTTAGGAATATGGGCTGGGGGGTTATCGATGTTGATGGTCCGCGTATTCGCCATGTTGCGAATGGCGTTATCCACTCTGAAGGGGCGGATTTGGCGGTACGTCTTTTGTCACTGCATCGCGGCCTCACAGAGGTGATGGTGCGCTATGCCCCGCACACGGCTGCGGTTGAGCAAACTTTTGTAAACAAAGATGGGGCGGGAACGCTGAAATTGGGCCAAGCACGAGGCATCGCCATGTTGGTGCCAGCTCAGGGCGGTTTGACTGTCGGTGAATATGCCCCGAACAAAGTGAAGAAGACCGTTGTTGGCGTTGGTCACGCTGACAAGGGTCAAGTTGCGCATATGGTTAAGTTGCAATTGCCCGGTGTTGAACTGGCGGGACCTGATGCAACGGACGCATTGGCGATCGCCATTTGTCACGCCCATCATGGCGGGGCCAGCGGGTTGGCAGAAGCATTACAAAAGGCATTGGTATGATTGGTAAACTCACAGGACGTATCGATTACCGCACCACAGACCATGTTCTGATCGATGTGCGCGGTGTTGGTTATATCGTGTATTGTTCGGAACGGACGATGGCGACTTTGCCCGGGGTGGGCGAAGTTTGCGCCTTGTTCACCGATTTGGTTGTGCGCGAGGATCTGATGCAGTTGTTTGGCTTTCCAACCTTGGCTGAAAAGGAATGGCATCGTTTGCTCACGTCCGTTCAAGGTGTTGGTGCCAAAGCATCCCTCGCAATCCTTGGCACCTTAGGTACCGATGGTGTGAGTCGCGCTATTGCGCTGGGAGACTGGAATTCGATCAAAGCGGCCAAAGGTATTGGGCCTAAGATTGCGCAACGTGTGGTTTTGGATCTGAAAGATAAGGCCCCTTCAATCATGGCCATGGGTGGCACGATGGCCCAAGCGATGGGCGATGATGATGGCCAAGTGATTGAAGGCCCTATTTCAAACCCAGTGGTTCAAAACCAGTCGGCACAGGCCGAAGCATTGTCTGCGCTTGGCAATCTTGGTTATGCGCCGGGTGATGCTGCGGGGGCAGTGGCCCAAGCGGCAGGCGAAAACCCTGATGCTGAAACGCCTGCACTTATTCGTGCTGCGTTGAAACTGTTGGCCCCGAAAGGTTAGGGGCGGTTGTGGCTGAACCTTCCACTGGAAGAACGCCGCACATTGCGCCATAGATGATTTATGAGTGAACCAGACCCAACTTTGCGCCCCGCGCCCATGCCCGAAGATTTTGACCGCGCTTTGCGTCCTCAAGGTTTGGACGAGTTTGTGGGGCAAGCTGAAGCGCGCGCTAACCTGCGTGTCTTTATCCAATCTGCCAAGCAGCGCGGCGAGGCGATGGATCACACGTTATTCCACGGACCACCTGGTTTGGGAAAAACGACATTGGCTCAGATCATGGCACGTGAGTTGGGTGTAAACTTCCGCATGACCTCTGGCCCTGTTTTGGCCAAAGCGGGTGATCTGGCTGCGATCCTCACGAACTTAGAGGCGCGCGATGTTTTGTTTATCGACGAAATCCACCGTCTGAATCCTGCGGTAGAAGAAGTGTTATATCCAGCGCTTGAGGATTTCGAACTGGATTTGGTGATTGGCGAGGGGCCAGCGGCCCGTACAGTGCGGATTGAATTGCAGCCCTTCACGCTTGTTGGCGCAACAACCCGCATGGGTTTGCTGACCACGCCGCTGCGCGACCGTTTTGGTATTCCGACCCGTCTAGAATTTTACACCGAGGATGAACTGTTCATCATCGTTGAACGCAACGCTCGTAAATTGGGTGCCCCCGCCGATGAAGGTGGCGCGCGAGAGATCGCACGCCGCGCCCGCGGAACCCCACGTATCGCTGGGCGTCTGTTGCGCCGCGTTGTGGATTTCGCGGTTGTTGAAGGTGATGGCCGCGTCACGCAAGAACTGGCGGATAGCGCACTGACGCGTCTGGGTGTTGATCGCTTGGGTCTAGATAGTGCTGACCGCCGCTATCTGCGCTTGATCGCTGAAAACTATCAGGGTGGTCCTGTTGGGATTGAAACGCTAAGTGCAGCACTCAGCGAAAGCCGTGATGCCTTGGAAGAAGTGATCGAACCGTATTTGCTTCAACAAGGTCTAATCCAGCGCACACCGCGTGGTCGGATGTTGGCGCAGAAGGCTTGGACCCATTTGGGCATGTCACCACCGGCCAAGGCGTCGGACCTATTTGGCTAATAGCCTAACGATTTAAGACGAAGGACACTGAAAATGGATCTTACGGACGTAGAGCAGCTGTTTACCCGTGCGGATGGATCATTTGCATTTGCCCGTTGGGGGCGTGGGATTGCACCGGTGGTGTTTGGCGTCGAAGATGAAACCTTGGGCGTTATTAAAGGTGCCATTGATGCAGTGTGCCGATTAGCAGGTCACGAAATGACAGATGGCGATGCGGAACTGGGTAGCAACTTTATGTGGTTCTTCTTCCGCGATTGGGATGAATTGCTAGAGGTTCCGCGCCTTTGCGATATGGTCCCTGACCTTGAGCCATTGGTGGGCCGCCTGAAAGAGGCAGATGCAAACCAGTACCGCGCGTTTCGCTTCGATGATGCCGGCGCGATTAAAGCCTGCTTCGTTTTTCTGCGCATGGATGACAGCCTATCCGCACTGCCCGCAGATACATTGGCGCTAAGCCAAGCGACGCAATCGATGCTGTTGTGGTCTGACACGGCGTTTAGAACCCAGTCGCCGCTGGCATTGGTCGGTGAAACAACTGTTTTGCGCCCAGAAATTGGCCAAGTGATCGCCGCAGCCTATGATCCCATCTTGCCTGTATCGTCCCACGACCCAACACATGCACTGCGAATGTCTGCGCGTATTGGTGTAATGCAATGATCCCCCACAGTTTCCCAGTCACCGTCTATTATGAAGACACTGATATGGCAGGCATCGTCTATTATGCTAACTATCTGCGTTATATTGAACGTGCGCGTTCTGAGATCGTTGAAGAGTTGGGCATTGATCAGCGCACAATGCGCGATGCGGGGATCGTATTTGCGGTTACGCGGGTTGAAGCGGATTACCTTGGCTCTGCGAGATTGGGCGATCGTGTTAAAGTCGTCACCACGCACTATGCGTCCGGCGCTGTCCGTTGGGTGTTTGACCAAACTGTTGAATTGGATGGTAAGCCAATTTTCCGTGCGAAAGTGACTGCTGCTTGCATGACAGTTGAGGGGAAACCAACCCGTCTTCCCGCGGAAATCCGCGCATTAAAGCAGTCCTAAACGTGTCCTGACGCCATAGTGATGGCTTTCCCCCTGTTATTGCGCTACAAACACTCTCAATGATGGTCAAAAAACTGACCGCAACAAAAGAGCAGGCACATGGAAGCAGAAACGCTAGCCCTAGCGCATGAGATTGATTTCTCTATGTGGGCATTATTCGCACGCGCGACACTCACTGTAAAAATAGTTATGATCATGCTGATTGTTGCCTCTTTTTGGGCATGGTCGATTATTGTTCAAAAAATGATCAGCTATCGCAATGCACGGACTGAAGCGCTGGCATTCGATCAAAAATTCTGGTCGGGCGAACCGCTGGACGCGTTGTTTGATCAAATTGGGCCAGCCCCCAATGGACATTCCGAAAAGGTATTTGCCGCTGGCATGACCGAATGGCGCCGCTCGCACCGCGACGATGGTGGTTTGATTGCGGGTGCAAGCGCACGCATCGACCGCAGCATGGATGTTGCGATCAATAAGGAAGCGGAAGGTCTGCAAAAGGGTCTGACAGTTTTGGCGACCGTGGGGTCGACTGCTCCGTTCATTGGTTTGTTCGGGACCGTGATCGGGATCATGAACGCCTTTATCGAAATTGCAGAACAGCAAAATACCAACCTTGCCGTAGTGGCACCGGGTATTGCTGAGGCTTTGTTGGCCACAGGTTTGGGCCTATTGGCTGCGATCCCAGCTGTTGTGTTTTACAATAAGCTAAGCGCGGACAGTGATCGCATCATTTCTGGCTACGAAGCATTTTCTGATGAATTCGCAACCATCCTTAGCCGTCAGTTGGACAGTTAAGCCATGGGTGCGGGAACAGTACAAAAAGACGATGGGGGCGGGCGCCGTCGTCGTCGTCGCGGCAGCGCACGGCCAATGGCGGAAATTAACGTTACGCCGTTTGTTGATGTTATGTTGGTGTTGCTGATTATTTTTATGGTCGCAGCCCCATTGCTAACAGTCGGTGTGCCCGTTGAACTGCCCAAGACGGCTGCGGGCGCATTACCGGTGGATCAGGAAGAGCCACTGACAGTGACGATCACCGCCGAGGGTTCCATACAAATCCAAACCACGGAAACACCGCGCGATCAATTGATCACACGTTTGCGTGGCATTGCGGCGGAACGCGAGAGCGACCGTGTATTTCTTCGTGCTGATGGTGCGGTCCCTTACTTGCAAGTCATGCAAGTGATGGGCGCGTTGAACGCTGGTGGCTTTTCCAACATCGGTCTGGTGACAGATATCGGTGGCCCCGCGCTTGACGGGTCGGATCAGTAAGGTCGAGGGGAGCAAGCTGTGAACACAGGGCAGGTCATATCGGCGGCAGGGCACGCGACTTTGATAGGTTGGATGGTGTTCGGTGGGATTTTCCGCACCGAACAGTTACCTATCGAAGCAACGGAGGTCTCTGTGATCTCTGGTGAAGCCTTTGCAGCATTGATGGCAGCCCAAGATTCACCAACCTCTCAAAGTGAAGTGGCCCAACCCGCACAGCCCGTTGGGGATAACGAGGCTGTGGACGTTCCAGCACCTGAGACGACACCAGAACAAGAGACACCGGAGTTTGTGCCTGCGCCCTCTGCTGATGATGCACCTGATGTCAGTGAATTAACCCCGTTGCCAGATGTCGAAGTGTCTGATGCAGCGCCCGTGTTGCCAACGCCAGAACCAGAAGTGGCTGTTGAAGCTCCTGAGACAGGTGAAGCACCAGTTCCACAAGCGTCCGTTCGCGTTGCACCTGAATCGGTAACGGCACCTGACCCAGAAGCCCGGCCTGATCCTGTTGAGCAGGACGCGGTCCAACAGGCTGAAACTGGCGAAACGGTTGCTGAGCCGCAAGAGGCGACTGCACCTGAAGAAGCTGCAACAGAGATCGTGACCGAGGCAGAGAAACCTGCAGCGGCACCAGAAACATCACTTCGTCCACCGCCGCGTCGTCCTACACGTCCCGCGGTACAGGCGGCTGAAACGTCAGAGCCTGCTGCTGAGCCGGTGGCTCAAGAACAATCGGGATCCTCCGCAGTGGACGACGCATTGGCTGAAGCTTTGGGGCAAGTTACGGAAACGCCGAGTGCGCCAAGTGGCCCACCATTATCTGTGGGCGAAAAGGACGCATTGCGCGTCGCCGTGCAGGACTGTTGGAACGTCGGTTCGCTATCTAGCTTGGCCCTCGAAACTACAGTTGTTGTGGCGGTGTCCCTGACGCAAGACGGCAAACCAGTTGTGTCTTCGATCCGCCAAGTGGGCAGCGAAGGCGGAACCAACGCCTCTGTAAAACAAGCGTTTGAGACCGCCAGACGAGCGATTATCCGCTGCGGAGCCCGTGGTTTCCAATTACCCAGCGACAAATACGATCAATGGAAAGACATTGAAATGACATTCAATCCCGAAAGGATGCGCATCAAATGATGGTTCGAATTTTTACAGCCCTGATGGCTTTGATGATGACGGCGACTCTCTCGTTTGCACAACAAGGCCCGTTGCGCATCGAAATCACCGAAGGTGTTATTGAACCGTTGCCGTTTGCGACCCCGAATTTTGTGGCCGAAAACGGCAGCAGTGCCGAGATAGGGGCACAGTTGGCCCGTGTCGTGGCCGCTGACTTGCAAAACACCGGATTGTTTCGTGAAATTCCGGCCACAGCCTATATCAGTAACGTAACCGACTTTGGGTCAGCCATTCAGTATCCTGATTGGAAAGCGATCAATGCGCAGGCTTTGGTCACTGGTGCAGTGAATGTCTCTGGCAATAATCTGACGGTTAAGTTCCGCCTTTACGATATCTTTTCGGGTGCCGAATTGGGCAATGGCCTGCAGTTCCAAGGAACGACAGAAGGTTGGCGCCGTATGGCGCACAAGGTTGCAGATGCAGTTTACAGCCGAATCACGGGTGAAACCGGCTATTTCGACAGTCGCGTTGTTTTCGTTTCAGAAACGGGACCCAAAAATAAGCGCCAAAAGCGTTTGGCTGTAATGGATTATGATGGTGCTGGCGTGAAATACCTGACTGATAGTCGTTCATTGGTTCTTGCACCGCGTTTTAGCCCTACAGGTGACCGGGTCCTTTACACTTCATATGAAACAGGTTTCCCACGTATTTATGTTTTGGATGTAGGCAGCGTCCAGCGCCGCGTGTTGGAAAGCGGCGAAGGCTCGATAAGCTTTGCTCCTCGTTTTTCACCAAACGGCCAAACGGTTGTGTATTCCCAAGCCACGGGCAGCAACACAGACATCTATACGATGGACATCGCATCAGGCCGCTCAACGCGCCGGACGTCGGCACCATCCATCGAAACAGCGCCAAGTTACAGCCCCGATGGCAACAGTATTGTGTTTGAAAGCGACCGCTCTGGAGCGCAACAGTTGTACATCATGTCCGCTAACGGTGGAGAGGCAAAACGCATTTCATTCGGGCAGGGTCGCTATGGTACGCCTGTGTGGTCTCCGCGTGGAGATCTGGTTGCCTTTACAAAGCAATCCAAAGGGCGCTTCCACATTGGCGTTATGCGGGTTGATGGAAGTGAAGAGCGTCTTTTGACTGCGTCCTTTTTAGATGAGGGGCCAACGTGGTCACCAAATGGCCGTGTGATCATGTTCCACCGCGAGACCCAAGGGGCTGGTGGCCGATCAACATTGTATTCTGTGGACATCACTGGGCGTAACTTGCGTCCTGTGCGTACCCCTGAGGGTGGGTCCGACCCATCGTGGTCCCCACTGCAGAAGTGATCCGAAACAATTTGAAATGTGGCGTGCGATGACAGCCTGCCACAACCATGATAGAAGAACCTAAATAATAGTTAGACCTAAAAAACGAGGCGAAGCAGATGAAATTGACAACCAAAGTAATTCTGATGATGGGCGCGCTATCTATGGCCGCTTGTACAAACGCGGGCAAATTGGGTGGAGGTGCTGGTGACGGTGCATTTGACCCAAATGCTGCGGTGAACTCTGGTGTGATTGCGGGCAGTGCGTCTGATCCAGCGTCTACCGCGTACTTCCAGCAAGCTGTCGGCGATCGTGTGACGTTTGAAGTTGACCAATCATCATTGACAGCAGTGGGTCGCGCCACTTTGGACGGTCAGGCAACTTGGTTGCTGACCAATGCGGATTATACTGCCATTATCGAAGGTCACGCAGACGAGCAGGGCACACGTGAATATAACATTGCATTAGGCAACCGCCGTGCGGATGCTGCGCGCAGCTATTTGGTTTCCAAAGGTGTTCCATCCTCGCGCATGCAAATCGTAAGCTATGGCAAGGAACGCCCAATCGAGATATGCAGCGAAGAAGCGTGTTACGCAAAAAACCGTCGTGCAGTCACAGTGTTGGCTGGCGGCCTGACAGGGTAAAAACCTATGAAGTATGCCTTTCGTGTCGTCATCTGTTGCGTGTTGTGGCCCTTAGCGGCCGCAGCACAAGACGATCAAACCTTGGCCGATGTCCGTCAGGAACTGACGGTTTTGAATGTAGAGATACAAAAGCTTAAGCGTGAGTTGTCTACAACAGGCGCGGCCGGTGGTGGCACGACTGGCGGTTCTTTGTTGGATCGTGTCGAGGGAATCGAAAGTGAACTTCAACGTCTGACTGGTAAAACTGAACAATTGGAATTCCGGATTGGTCGCGTTGTTGCCGATGGCACCAACCGTATTGGTGATCTTGAGTTCCGACTTGTTGAGCTTGAGGGTGGAGACATTGGCGCGATTGGCGAAACATCAACTTTGGGCGGCGAAGAGCAAGTGACCTCCCCAATTGCAGTGCCAGTTGAACCCGAAACAGGAAGCCAGTTGGCGACCCAAGAATCTGCAGACTTTGAGCGGGCGTCGGGGGCGCTCGCATCCGGTGACTTTCAAAGCGCTGCAGTCCAGTTTGCGGCCTTTAATCAGACCTATCCAGGTGGCCCGCTAAGCGTGGATGCTGACCTTATGCGTGGCGATGCGCTAGAGGGTCTTGGTGATACACGTTCTGCGGCGCGCGCCTATCTCGAGGCGTTTAGTGTGGACCAAACAGGAACGAATGCACCGTCTGCATTGTTCAAATTGGGCAGCGCCCTTGGCCGTTTAGGTCAGACCAGCGAAGCCTGCGTGACTCTTGGCGAAGTGTCCGCGCGCTTTCCAAATTCCGATGCTGCATTGGAAGCCAATTCGCAAATGCGAAATATTGGATGTTCGTGATCCATAACTGGATTTAACCACATGTCGAAAACCCAACTTGCAGAATTGATTGCACAGCAAATGCCGTCTCATGGCCTTAAGGGGTTTGGTGTGGCAGTCTCTGGCGGTGGTGACTCAATAGCATTGCTGGTTTTGATGGCGCGCTATGCCAAGCAAGCAGGCATCGCGTTGCATGCAGTTTCGGTTGATCATGGACTGCGCGACGGTACGGATGCTGAGCTTAGGTTGGTTTCTGCCCAATGTGCTAAACTGGGTGTTCCACATACTGTCGTGCATTGGACGGGATGGGATGGTGCAGGCAACCTACAAAGCAACGCGCGCGACGCGCGGTATGAATTGATCGCTAAGTGGGCCAAAACCCACGACATTGATGTCGTGGGTTTGGGTCACACTGCTGATGATCAGGCCGAAACACTGCTGATGCGCATGGCGCGCGGCGCAGGGGTTGATGGTTTGGCTGCCATGGCGTTTGGGAGCCAACGCCATGGTGTTACATGGCTAAGACCACTTTTAGGAGCAGCGCGTGAGGACTTGCGCGATTTTTTGCGTCAAGAAAACGTGACTTGGGCCGAAGATCCCAGTAATGAAAATCGTGATTTTGAGCGAATTCGGATGCGCGATGCGCTAAAAGAACTCGCTCCTCTTGGCTTGAACGCGCAGACTTTGGCAGTGGTTGCTAGCAACATGTCTGATGCGCGTGCGGCACTTGAGTGGCACACATCATTGGCGGCGAAAGATGCATGTGAAGTGACACTTGGAACTGTGCGAATTGACCTGGAACGATACAATGCCTTGCCAGTTGAGATTGCCCGTCGCCTTCTGGTTCGGGCGATTCGGTGGGTAAATGGGGCAAACTATTCTCCACGCCGTAGTGGGGTCTCACAGGTGCAAAATTCTATAAAAAACGGGGTTTCTAGCACCGTTGATGGTTGCCAAGTCGTCTATAAACAGGGTCGTATTCACGTGTGTCGCGAGTTGAATGCTGTGCGTGGCACCACGGGCTCAATTGACGAGCTATGGGATGGGCGGTGGCGGTTCACGGGCCCCATTGATCGCGATGGTTTGAGTGTCCGCCCGCTGGGCGAGGTAGGTGTGCGTAGCAATGATGCGTGGCGTGACTTGGGCCTGCCAAGAGAAGCAATATTGTCGCTCCCCGCGGTTTGGTGTGGTGATGAGTTAATTGCGTCTCCATTGACTGACCAAGGCATTGAATGGGTGGCGACACTCGAAAGAGACGCAGATACCTTCATTGCGACACTATTATCGCATTGAACCTGCGCAATTGATCACTATCTTATGCCAAAGGGCGCTGATTTGGTTGGCGCTGTCGAATTTTAGGAGAAGTTTCCTTGGGAAATGCACGTAATATCGCCTTTTGGGTGGTTTTGTTCCTCTTGGTCCTCGCATTGTTTAACCTCTTCGGCGGTTCAAACACTAATATGCAGAGCCGTGAACTTAGCTATTCGGAATTTGTAACCGATGTTGAGAACGGCGCTGTCAGCAACGTCACGCTGGACGGTGAGAAGGTTTTGTTCCGCAAAGGAACAGAAGACTTTATCGCAATCATCCCAAGCGATGCAAAAGTAACTGAAATTTTGTTGCAAAACAAAGTGCCCGTGCGCGCTGAGCAACAGCAGCAGTCAGGCTTTTCAGCGTTCATTATGACGATCCTTCCCGTTCTCTTGCTGATCGGTGTGTGGATATTCTTCATGAACCGCATGCAAGGCGGCGGCAAAGGTGGGGCAATGGGCTTTGGGAAATCCAAGGCTAAGATGCTCACTGAAAAAGAGGGTCGCGTGACCTTTGATGACGTGGCTGGCATCGATGAAGCCAAGGAAGAGCTGGAAGAGATTGTTGAATTTTTGCGCAACCCGCAAAAATTCTCGCGCCTTGGTGGCACCATTCCCAAAGGCGCTTTGCTGGTGGGCC
>JAGSGK010000271.1 GCA_023955215.1 Paracoccaceae bacterium | reverse complement strand
TTTAGTAAAGCTTGGCCAGCCACATCCACTTTCGTATTTGTCGCTTGAGGCAAACAATGGCTCACCCGATACGATATCGACGTAAAGGCCTGGCTCTTTGTTAGCGAGCAATTTGCCAGTACCTGGACGTTCTGTGCCGCTTTCTTGCGTCACATAGAATTCCTCTGGCGATAGGGTTGCGATGACGTCTGGGTTCTTTGTGTAGCTGGTCATGGCGTGTCCTTTCATGTTGGTTGTCTATTAAATGGGGCTGCGATGCATAAAAGAAAAGGATGAAATCGTTTCGATACAATTGTTGGGATCAACATCCTGTGACAAACAGTAGTAATTAACGCAGGAAGGGATCAGCAAATGGCGCAACAACCTCGTGCATGGCAACGTATGCTGTCTGGTCGCAGGCTGGATTTACTTGATCCAACCCCTGTGGACATCGAGATCGAAGACATCGCCCACGGTCTTGCCTTTGTCGCGCGCTGGAACGGCCAAACACATGGCGATTTCGCCTATTCCGTAGCTGAACATTCGCTGCTGGTTGAAACCCTATATGGGCGCATATCGCCCAATGCCCCGATTAAGTGGCGGTTGGCCGCGCTGCTGCATGATGCGCCTGAATACGTGATTGGCGATATGATTTCCCCCGTTAAAGCCGCGGTTGGTCCAGGGTATGGGGAATTGGATGATCGTCTGACGGCAGCAATCCACATTCGTTTTGGCCTGCCAGCGGTAATCCCTGTGGCGGTCAAAAAGCAGATTAAGAAAGCGGACCGTATCAGTGCATGGATGGAAGCCGTGCAAATCGCAGGCTTTTCACATGAAGAAGCGACCAAGCTGTTTGGCAAACCAGATTCAGGCGTAGTCGACGGTCTTTCGATCGTTTTGCGCACACCAGTTGAAACGCGCAACGACTTTACCGCCCGTCACCACGCGCTGCTAAAGGAAATGCCATGACCTCTGTACGCCGCGCCAGTTCGATGGACGCCAAATCAATGGCGACCTTGTTGAATGCTATCATTGAAAAGGGTGGCACCACGGCCAAGACCCAAACCGTAACAGGGGACGACATCAACGAATGGATGTCCTTTGCCCCAGACGAATCTGCATGGCACGTCGCGTTGGACGACGCTGAACAGGTCATCGGATTTCAATGGATTTCCCCACACGAAAACCTGCCCACAGAAGCGTGCGATGTTGCGACCTTTGTTCAGGTTGGGCGTACGGGGTTAGGCATTGGGTCATCCCTGTTTTCGGCCACCTCAAAGGCAGCCAAAAACTTGGGGTATGTTTGGATCAACGCCACTATCCGCGCGGACAATGAGGGCGGATTGACCTATTATCAATCGCGCGGTTTTCGCACGTGGACAATCGACAAAGACGTCAAGTTGGACAGCGGTTTGATCGTCGACAAGATCAGCAAACGCTACGATATCTAATCGCCTAACGCGGTGAGCGTTTTGCCAAGATGCGCTGCAATGTCCGGCGGTGCATGTTCAACCGACGCGCTGTTTCAGATACGTTGCGATCACATAATTCGTAGACGCGTTGAATGTGTTCCCAACGTACGCGATCCGCACTCATCGGGTTTTCCGGTGGTGGGGGCAGATCATCACCCGAAGCCAACAGCGCATTCATGATATCGGTCGCATCCGCTGGCTTGGACAAATAGTCTGTCGCACCAATTTTTACCGCGGCAACAGCCGTCGCAATCGCACCGTAACCTGTAAGGACAACGATACGTGCATCTGGACGTTTTTCACGCAGCACTTCGACCACGTCCAAACCATTACCGTCCTCAAGGCGCAGATCGATCACGGCGTATGCTGGCGGACGGGCCGTTGCAATTGCGCGCCCTGCGGCAACGCTGCCACCGGTCTCAACTTCAAAGCCACGTTTCTCCATCGCTTTAGCAAGACGGCGCAAAAAGGGTTCGTCATCATCCAGCAACATCAATGTGCGGTCTTCACCAAGGTCGTATTCGATTGGGTCTGCCATGTGATCGTCTCCTTGTTCAGAGTTAATATGGGTCGCGGACACCCTTTGGTCAAATTAAGTCACAATATTAAGCGTTGTCGATGAAGCACCCGACCGTTTTAGCCATATCTTCGGCCCCAATTTCACGGCGGAAAAATTCGACAAACCCATGTTCTGGAAGAACCAGATAACTAAACGTTGAGTGATCAACGAGGTAATATTCGTCGTCCGCTGGGTGCGCTTTGTAATATGTACGGTACGCTTGGCTGGCCGCTTTAACCTGTTCAGGTGACCCCGTCAGACCAATCATTTTTTCGTGCATGTTGAACGCAAAATCGCCAACTACTTCGGGCGTGTCGCGATTGGGATCGATGGAGATGAAAAGTGGTGTCATGGATTGACCCCCCTCTGCCAAAAAGTCTGTGGCCTCAGCATTGCGCGACACATCTAGTGGGCAAACATCTGGGCAGAACGTGTAGCCAAAATAAACCATTGTCGGTTCGGTGATGACATCCTTGTCTGTCACTGTTTCACCTTTGGCGTTCACCAACTCAAAAGGTCCACCAATGGCTGTTCCACCTGCAACCGCGGTTGCGCGACATTGTGCAAATTGATCTGGATTGGCGTCTCGGGTTGCCAACCATGAGCCCCCAACCAAAACAGCTGCGGCAATTGCGGCAATCGGTGCGATGATACGTGACATGTTATTCGCCTTATATGTTAGTACTGTTTAACAATGATGGATTGATAACAGTCCCCCTATCCTGCGCAATCAAAGAAATAGTGAGCCCATGCCTGATCCCCACCTTAGCGTTTTCACCGAACAGCAAAGATCCAACTGGATAAGGCTTAGAACGATGATTTTCCTGCGATGGGTCGCCATTGTGGGACAATTAACCGCAATCTTAGTGGGGCAATATGTCTACGGATTGCAGTTGGAATTGGGCCTTTGTTACTTTGCTGTGGGTCTTTCAGTCATCGGTAACCTGGTCGCTGCCTTTGTCTTTCCAGAAAACAAGCGCCTGTCTGAGCGCGAAAACCTATCCATGGTCATGTTCGATTTGCTGCAATTGGGATTCTTGTTGTTTCTTTCTGGTGGCCTGCACAATCCTTTTGCATTGTTGCTGTTGGGCCCAGTTACTGTGTCAGCCGCGGTTCTTACGACGCGATCAACCCTACTGGCTGGTGGCACTGCAATTGCCATGGTGACGCTGCTGTCCAAGTTCCATCTATCCCTCAAAACAGACCTAGGGTTTATCCTGCGCGTACCCGATGTTTTCCTGTTTGGGAACTGGATCGCATTGGTCATTGCCATTGTATTTATCGGGGCCTATTCGCGACGGATTACGTCTGAAATGCACTCTATGTCCGATGCGCTAACCGCCACTCAAATGGCCCTATCGCGCGAACAAAAGTTGACTGATCTAGGCGGCGTTGTAGCTGCTGCAGCCCATGAATTGGGCACTCCTCTTGCGACGATCAAACTCGCCAGTTCTGAGTTGATGGACGAATTGGAGGATCGCGAAGATTTACGGGCAGATGCTGCATTGATCCGTGAACAGGCCGACAGATGTCGCGATATTTTAAGCGATATGGGTCAGGCCGGAAAAGACGATTTGCACCTGCGCCAAGCACCCTTGATGACCGTCATCGCAGAAGCCGCAGAGCCCCACGCCCATCGTGGCAAAGCCGTGCACTTTTCACACGATCCATTGGCTGGTGTGGAGATGAGCCAACCCGCTATTTTGCGCAAACCAGAGATTATACATGGGTTGCGTAATCTGGTGCAAAACGCCGTCGACTTCGCCAGCAAGAATGTTTGGATCGAAGGACATTGGACTGCAGACACCATTTCAATCCGGATCGTTGATGATGGGACAGGTTTCCCGCCTCATTTAATTGGACGCATCGGTGATCCCTTTGTCGGGCGCCGCAAAACGCCGTCTGAAGGTCAAGACCGGCCAGGGTATGAAGGCATGGGCTTGGGTCTTTTTATTGCCAAAACATTGTTGGAGCGTTCTGGTGCAGAGCTAAGTTTTGCAAACGGATCTGATCCATACATGATGACGCAAGAACAGGGTGTACACACTGGCGCAATTGTCGAGGTA
>JAGSGK010000196.1 GCA_023955215.1 Paracoccaceae bacterium | reverse complement strand
ACATCAATTTCTTGGCGTCTATTAGATATCTCTTTTTGAATGACGCCGCGTACATCACTCAGGGTTCGACCCTCTACCAGTGAGTTCAAGAAATTGGCCGCTTCACGCATGGAACTGGGTGTAAGGCCTGGAGGTGGCGTGAACAGGCGGTTCTCAACGTGGCCGTCGGCAAAAACCAAAACGACCAAGGCACGATCAATCGCCAGCGAGACAAATTCGATATGTTTGATCGGTGCCTCATGCTTCGGCGTTAAAACCAGCGATGCACCTTGCGTCACACCAGACAGTGCGGCGCCCACGCGGTCAAGCAATCCACCTACATCGTTTTCGTTGCGCCCCATCGTTGCATCGATCTTTTCGCGGTCAGTTTCATCTGGAATACCAACCTCCATCAAACCATCCACGAACATCCGAAGCCCTGCTTGGGTCGGAATACGTCCTGCACTAACGTGAGGACTGTCCAGCAACCCCATGTACTCAAGATCCTGCATAACATTGCGAATAGTTGCTGCGCTTACCTTTTCGCTGAAATCACGAGTTAGCGTCCGTGATCCCACTGGATCACCATTGTGCAAATACCCCTCAACCACGCGGCGAAACACCTCGCGGGAGCGGTCGTTCATATCATCAAGCATCTGTGGTTTATCTGTCATCATATACCTTTAACGCAGCACCGATAGCGCCGCACCATTAAAGAGCTCAGAGAACAAAGGTCAATCAGGGTTGCACAAAGGGGGCGCAGAGCGGTATCCAACAAGCAACTTAAAAAGGATATAACATGCGACCTTCAGGACGTGCCCTCGACCAAATGCGCGAAGTTTCTATCGAAACTGGCTTTACCAAACACGCAGAAGGGTCCGCCCTGATCAAAATGGGCGACACACACGTGTTGTGCACCGCATCGATTGAACCTCGCGTTCCTTCCTTTATCAAAGGATCTGGCCTTGGCTGGGTCACCGCAGAATACGGCATGTTGCCACGCGCGACCAACACACGGATGCGCCGTGAAGCTGCTTCTGGCAAGCAAGGTGGTCGCACCGTTGAAATCCAACGCCTCATTGGCCGTTCATTGCGCGCGGGCGTGGATCGCGTGGCCTTGGGCGAACGTCAAATTACAATCGACTGTGACGTCTTACAAGCCGACGGCGGCACGCGTTGCGCATCCATCACCGGTGGCTGGATCGCACTTCGTTTGGCTGTGAACAAACTGATGAAAGCCGGCGATGTGGTCAGCGATCCATTGGTTGATCCAGTGGCTGCTGTCAGCTGTGGTATCTACGCGGGCCAACCGGTTCTTGATCTAGATTACCCAGAGGATTCAGAGGCAGGTGTTGATGGCAATTTCATCATGACCGGTTCCAAAAAACTGATCGAAGTACAGATGAGCGCCGAAGGCTCCCTGTTCTCTCGTAGACAATTGAACGAACTGATGGACCTAGCCGAAAAAGGCGTGGGCGAATTGGTTGATGCCGCGAAGGCCGCCACAGCATGAGCCGTAAATTCACCCTAGACCGTCTGTTGGTGGCAACACATAACGCAGGCAAATTGGAAGAAATGCACCAGCTATTTCAACCACTTGGGGTGGCGATCACCGGTGCTGCCGAGATGGATTTGGCGGAACCGGAAGAGACGGAAAACACCTTTGTTGGCAACGCACGGATCAAAGCACACGCCGCCGTTAAGGCCACGGGGCTCCCTGCGCTTTCTGACGATTCAGGCATCCAAGTTGACGGTCTTGACGGCGCCCCGGGTGTCTACACTGCTGATTGGGCCGAAACACCAAATGGGCGTGATTTCATCATGGCGATGACCAAAACCCACAACCTGCTGGAAGAACGCAACGCGCCGCATCCACGCACCGCACGCTTCTGTTCCACCCTCGTTTTGGCCTGGCCCGATGGGCACGACGAAGTGTTCGAGGGGACCGTTGAGGGCACCCTCGTTTGGCCCATGCGCGGCAAGCAAGGTCACGGATATGACCCGATGTTTATGCCCATTGGGCACGACATCACCTTTGCTGAAATGGACCATGACGCAAAGAACCTGATCAGCCACCGCGCCAATGCATTTGATAAACTGATCGCTGGTTGTTTTGGCTGAAGATTGGGAACAGGGCGGCTTTGGCCTCTACATCCACTGGCCATTTTGCGCCGCCAAATGCCCCTATTGCGATTTCAACAGCCATGTTTCACGCAGCATCGACCATTCCGCATGGCGCGACGGCTATCTTGCCGAACTGCGGCGTGCCGAACGTGAAACTAAGGGCCGCGTGTTGCGCAGCGTGTTTTTCGGCGGCGGGACACCCAGCCTGATGGACCCAGACGTGGTGGCAGACATCATGTCAGAAATCTATCGCCTCTGGCCCACGGCTAACGATCTGGAAACCACACTCGAAGCCAACCCCGGTTCCGTCGAGGCGGGCCGTTTTGCGGCATTCCGTCAGGCAGGCATCAATCGCATCTCCATGGGGGTGCAAGCACTGAATGACGAAGATCTGCGCCGTTTGGGACGTATCCACACCGTTGATGAGGCACGCACCGCATTCGACGTGGCGCGTACCACATTTGATCGAGTCAGCTTTGACCTGATCTATGGTCGCCAGAAACAAACGCTGGATGAGTGGAAGTCAGAGCTAAAGCAGGCTCTAAATATGGCGATTGATCATCTTTCACTTTATCAGCTCACAATCGAACAAGGGACCGCATTCGGCGATCGCTACAACGCGGGTAAACTCGCGGGCCTCCCAAGCGACGACCTTGGCGCGGATATGTACGAAGTGACTCAAGACCTGTGTGGTGAAGCAGGCATGCCATCTTATGAGGTGTCCAACCACGCGCGTGACGGAGCCCAGTCGCGCCACAACCTCGTCTACTGGCGCTATGGCGATTACGTTGGCATCGGTCCTGGTGCGCATGGTCGCCTGACCATCAACGGCCAGCGCAAAGCCACTGAATGCTATAGCAATCCAAAACGCTGGCTCGACGCCGCGTTGACTGGCGAAACAGAAAAACCCCGCGAACAATTGGCGCGCGAGGATCAAGCAAGTGAACTTTTACTGATGGGCCTTCGATTGAAGGAAGGCATCGACCCGAAGCGGTTTTTCAACCTTTCGGGCCGTAACATCGATCAAAACGCCATAAATGAGCTGGTTGATTTAAATCTACTTCACGCCCAAAAAGACAGAATTATCGTTTCAGATCAGGGATTTATGATTTTGAACGCTGTTTTAAGGCGTCTCCTAGAGGCTTAAGCCCCACCCAGCCTACGACACAGTTCATCGAGATCGTCGAGAGAGCCGTAATTAATGACCATCTGACCCTTCTCGGACCCCGGTTTATGATTCAACAAAACCTTCATCCGAAGACCCGCCGACAAATCACCTTCAAGCGCTTTCGTGTCTGCGTCTTTTTCGGGCTTGCCACCAAAGATGTTTTCCTCACTCTTTGGTTCACCCTTGCCTGCAGATGACTTCACAAGTGCTTCTGTAGCGCGAACGCTCAGACCACTCTTGATGACAAGCTTGGCCAATTCAGACGCATTCTCTGCTGGGACCAACGCGCGCGCGTGACCCGAAGACAATTCACCACTGCGAACGAGTTCAATTACATCGGATGGCAGATTCAGTAGACGAAGTAAGTTAGCGATGTGGCTACGGCTTTTTCCCAAAGCCTCTGCCATCTTTTCCTGAGTATGACCAAAGCGATCCATCAACTGACGATACCCAACGGCTTCTTCCATTGGGTTTAGATCAGCGCGCTGAATGTTTTCAATAATCGCAACTTCTAGAACTTCTGCATCAGAAAACTGACGCACTACAACCGGAAGTTTATGCAATTTCGCCATCTGCGATGCGCGCCAGCGGCGTTCACCCGCAACAATCTGGTAACGACCACTATCCAGAACCCGCACGATCAACGGTTGGATAACACCCTTTTCTTTGATCGACGCAGCCAAATCATCCAAATCGCCCTGAACAAATTGTTTGCGTGGTTGATCAGGATTGGCTTCAATCTGTTCAATCGGAACAAATAGTTCAGCAGCAGGCCCACCTTGTACTGGCTTTTCAGCCTCTGTCACATCAGCCATCAAAGCTGAAAGCCCACGACCAAGTCCGCGTTTGTTATCTCTACCTGAAGCCATGTTGCACCTCTATCCTAGATTACAGTTTGTTCTTTTCAATCAATTCTTGGGCCAATGCACGATATGCAATGGCACCTTTTGATGTCGAATCGTAAGTCAGGACCGGCATTGCAAACGACGGTGCCTCGCTCAACCGAACGTTACGTGGGATGACCGTTTCAAATACCAGCTCACCTAAGTTATCGCGCGCATCCTGTTCGACCTGCTGCGAAAGATTGTTCCGCTTGTCGTACATCGTCAAAACAACACCCTCGATACGAAGTTCCGTATTTCCGGATTGACGAACTTCGCGGATCGTCAGCATCAATTGGGACAGTCCCTCCAATGCGAAGAACTCGCTTTGCAATGGAACCAAGACCGTATGAGCCGCAATCATAGCATTAACAGTCAAAAGGTTCAAAGACGGCGGGCAATCGATGAGAATGAAATCAAATTCAAACTCGTCCATCTGCGTTTGACGCAACGCGTCGTGCAACAAGAAACTACGCTTTTCATTTGAAACCAACTCAAGGTCGGCCGAACTTAGATCCACTGTCGCTGGGATGATCGCCAAATCTTCAATCGAAGTTGCCTGGATGACATCCTTAAGCGCGATATCCTCAAGCAAAAGTTCGTATGTTGTTAGCTCTCGCTCGCTTTGTTCAATTCCCAGACCGGTGGAAGCATTCCCTTGCGGATCTAAATCAACCACCAAAACACGATAGCCAGCCTCTGCGAGTGCAGCAGACAAATTAATCGTCGTTGTCGTCTTGCCCACACCACCCTTTTGGTTCGCCACAGCAATAATTTTAGGCCCTTCTGGGCGCGTCGGATCAGACACGGGCAAATTCCTTAATCATTATGATGGCGGCGTTACTATTAGTGTTACTTCTAATTTCTTCGTATTCAAATGACCAGTTTTCTTGAGCTTGAGAAATTTCTTTTTCCCAAGTTTCACCTTTTGGCAAAATGGCCACTCCATCGACTGCGGAATGGCGGTCCACAAACTCAAGCAAGCCATTCAAGTCCGTAAGAGCGCGCGCGGAAATGATATCGGCCTCTATTGGATCAAGTACTTCGATTCTTTCAGCGTAAACTTTGACGTTCAAGCCAATCTCACGGACAGCGTTCCGAAGAAAGGCACACTTACGTTGATCACTTTCGACAAGATGAAATTGCATTTCTGGCCGAAGTTCCTTTGCGAAGATGGCCAAAACGATACCTGGCAACCCACCACCACTACCAAAGTCAGCCCAAACTGAGCCTTCAACATCAATATCCAATATCTGGGCCGAGTCCCAAATATGACGATCCCAAATATATGGCAGGCTCGACTTAGAAACCAAGTTTATCTTCGGGTTCCACTTTTCAATCAAAGCCACGTAGGCCTCCAACCTATCTAATGTTTCACGTGAAACATTAATCTTTAACCAGCCTGGAACGTTCATGCAGATTTCTTTTCAAATTGCTTAATTTTTGCCAATAGCAATGCTAAGGCCGCCGGCGTCATGCCATCAATCCGCCCCGCTTGGGCCAGAGTCGATGGGCGCACCAACAATAGCTTTGCCTTCAATTCATTAGAAAGCCCATCAATAGGCTGA
Source organism: Paracoccaceae bacterium (assembly GCA_023955215.1). Taxonomy (GTDB): domain Bacteria; phylum Pseudomonadota; class Alphaproteobacteria; order Rhodobacterales; family Rhodobacteraceae; genus Ascidiaceihabitans. The sequence continues at coordinate 254 of JAGSGK010000196.1, read as the reverse complement.
TAATCAAATGTTTCGGGGATCTTATGAGCTTCATCCTTCGCAATACGATCGATGTCACGCTGCTGCCGTGACAGAAAGCTCGCGTAGGTTGCCTCACGCTCTAGCTGCTTTTGCGTTTCTAAATCCAGTTCAGCCAGCTTTGGCATCAATGGCAGCAGGTTCTCAAACTTTACGCTTGGAAATGCCAAAATTTGATAGGCTGTTCGGCGCGAGCCGTCTTGGCTTACATCGATCCCAGCTGCCTGCGCTTGTTT
>JAGSGK010000294.1 GCA_023955215.1 Paracoccaceae bacterium | reverse complement strand
TGGCTTGAACAAAATGCACAAAACACGCGAATTGGAAGACACACCTTCCGTACGCGGCATGGTGCGCTCGATCTCTCACATGGTTGAGATCATCGAAGAAAAAGGCTGAACCTAACGGTTTAGCATAGGGCAGGGTTTACGCCGCCTTTACATAGAACGCCTCGCAGGAAACTGCGGGGCGTTTTTTGTTTATAGACTTGAACTAGAAATGAGTTATCGCTTAGGTAGTGTTTATGAAGACCACCTAACTACGAAGGCGCTAGATTTAAATATGAGTAGTGAAATTGAGAATACCAGATCGGTCCCCGATAATTTTCTCAGGCAGAAAATTAGCCCAGCATATTTTGTGTTTATGTCGCTATTTATGATTTTGTCGTTTGTTGGTCTGTTTGCGGCAGCAAATGGAGCAATAGACGTCGCCGCAATCTCCGAAGCCGCTCCGCTTGCCGTCTCAGGGGTTGTTTTTGGGTTCTTCTCAGTGCTCTTCTGGGCGCTGAACTATGTATCACGGGAGCGCAAGGTATCACTGCGTGTCGAAGAAGCTACGGCACTTTTCGCACTCAGAAGGCAGGCGATTGATGACGTGCTTCCTGATGATTTATCGCCAAATAAGACAGAATTAGCGATTTTGAAGGCGCATCTTCTTATGGCAATTTCTGAAGTGCCCGAAGATCCAGAAGTGCCTGGCGAAAGCTACTCATTTGACTATTCGGCAGCGGTTAAGAATGCCCTGAGGAAATGATTTGCATAGCTATCGCGGAATATAATCCGTCAACTTAATACAAGATTTCCCACCTCAAAGTAGTGCGCTTCGTATCCATCACTTGCCCCAACCCAAATCCCAGTCTATACGCCACCAGTGTTCATCATTCAGGTGACTCGAAAACCAATCATGCCGTGGTTGTCCCATTTGCTTCTGGGGGCACATCCGGCGAAGGAGAAGCAAAATGTTTAAACTAAATGAACTACGCGACAACCCAGGTGCCACGAAACCACGCAAGCGCGTTGGTCGCGGTCCAGGTTCCGGCACCGGTAAAATGGGTGGCCGTGGTATCAAGGGTCAAAAATCACGTTCAGGTGTAGCGATCAAAGGTTTTGAAGGCGGTCAAATGCCTTTGTACCAACGTCTACCAAAGCGTGGCTTTAACAAGCCGAACCGTAAATCTTATGCGGTTATCAACCTTGGTCTTATCCAGAAATTCGTAGACGCAGGCAAAATCGACGCCAAAGCGGCAATCACTCACGATGTGTTGATCGCATCTGGTGCTGTTCGTCGCGTATTGGACGGTATTCGCGTTCTTGCTAAGGGTGAAGTTACATCTAAGCTGAACATCGAAGTGCACGGCGCGTCCAAGTCTGCAGTTGAAGCTGTCGAAAAAGCTGGTGGTAAATTGACCCTCACAGCTAAAGTGGCACCAGCAGCAGCTGAGTAATTAGACCTTCGCACTTGTGAGTAGCAGTTTTGCCGCTTACATAGTCTTAGAGTTTTCCAAACGCCGCCCATCGGAAAACCGCTGGGCGGCGTTTTTTGTTAAAGAAAGAGCCTAATAATGGTATCTGCCGTCGAGAATATGGCCGCTAACACAAGCTGGTCTGCGCTAGGTAAAGCAACGGACCTGCGCAATCGTATCCTGTTCACCCTTGGTTTGCTGATCGTATACCGCTTGGGCACATTTATTCCGGTCCCCGGGATTGATGGTGTCGCCCTTCGCCAGTTTATGGAAAGCGCCGGTCAAGGTATTGGCGGCATGGTTTCCATGTTCACCGGCGGTGCGCTTGGCCGTATGGGTATCTTTGCCCTAGGGATCATGCCCTACATCTCGGCCTCGATCATCGTTCAGCTGATGACCTCCATGGTTCCAGCCCTTGAGCAGATGAAAAAAGAGGGCGCGCAGGGCCAGAAGAAGATCAACCAGTACACCCGTTACGGTACAGTCGCTTTGGCCACTGTGCAGGCTTACGGTTTGTCTGTTGGCTTGTTCAGCGGCGACTTTGTTCAGGACGGCATTACACAGTCCTACTTTATCTTCTCCTGCATGATCACTTTGGTCGGCGGTACAATGTTCCTGATGTGGTTGGGTGAGCAAATCACGGCACGCGGCATCGGCAACGGTATTTCCTTGATCATCTTCGTTGGCATTATTGCTGAAGTGCCAGCAGCATTGGCACAGTTCTTTGCGTCTGGTCGTTCTGGTGCAATCAGCCCCGGTGTTATCATCGGTGTGATTGTTATGGTTATCGGCACGATCGCATTCGTTGTGTTCATGGAGCGCGCATTGCGCAAGATCCACATCCAATACCCACGTCGCCAAGTTGGCATGAAGGTATACGATGGCGGCTCTAGCCACTTGCCAGTCAAGGTTAACCCAGCCGGCGTTATCCCTGCAATTTTCGCAAGCTCATTGTTGTTGCTTCCTGTGACCATCAGCACATTCTCTGGGAACTCTACGAGCCCAGTGATGTCATGGATGCTCGCGAACTTTGGTCCAGGTCAACCGCTGTACCTCTTGTTCTTCATCGCGATGATCGTGTTCTTTGCTTACTTCTACACATTCAACGTTTCGTTCAAACCTGATGATGTTGCAGACAACCTGAAAAACCAGAACGGTTTCGTTCCAGGTATCCGCCCGGGTAAGAAGACTGCTGAATATCTAGAGTACGTCGTGAACCGCGTTCTTGTTCTTGGTGCAGCTTATCTTGCAGCCGTATGTGTGCTGCCAGAAATTCTACGTGGCCAATTCGCGATCCCATTCTACTTCGGTGGGACATCGGTCTTGATCGTTGTGTCTGTGACTATGGATACAATTCAACAAGTGCAAAGCCACCTGCTTGCTCAACAGTACGAAGGCTTGATTGAAAAATCGAACCTACGTGGCAAAGGTAAAACACGCAAAAAACGGAGCCCGATCCGCAAATGAATATTATCCTGCTTGGACCGCCAGGTGCGGGTAAAGGGACGCAAGCGCGTCATCTGGTCGAAACACGCGGCATGGTGCAACTGAGCACTGGTGATATGTTGCGCGCTGCCAAAGACAGCGGATCTGAGATGGGCAAAGTTGTTGCCGATGTCATGGCCCGCGGTGCTTTGGTTACCGATGAGATCGTGATCGGACTGATCCGTGAGCAACTGAACACAGTTAAGGCCAACGGCTTTATCTTTGACGGTTTCCCACGGACCTTGGCCCAAGCGGATGCACTGACCCAGCTGTTGACCAATGAAGGCGAAAGCCTTGATGCGGTCATCGAGATGGAAGTGGACGATACGGCACTGGTTGCACGCATCACAGCGCGTTCAACATGTGGCAACTGTGGTGAGGTCTACAACGACAACACCAAACCAGAGCCAGCTGACGGT
>JAGSGK010000040.1 GCA_023955215.1 Paracoccaceae bacterium | reverse complement strand
GGGAAAAACTGCGAAAAAGCACTTGCATAAAATCGGTGAATATCGCAAAAGTCGCGTCACCAGTGCCCCTATAGCTCAGCTGGTAGAGCAACTGATTTGTAATCAGTAGGTCCGCGGTTCGAGTCCGTGTGGGGGCACCATTTAATCCGAAAATTGTTATTTTTATCAATAGGTTGATATGTTGCGTGCAATTCCAGCCCACCTTACAGACCACCGTCAAGAATGTGATGCAGTAAGGCGGTATGTTCAGGTATGGACAACTTGCTGAAAACAGATAACGTGGTTGAGCCTAGGTTTAGTCAACCCTAGGGCATCGCGATGCTCTTCAATTATGGAGAAATCGTGATGAGGATACTTTCAAAACGTCAGGTAAAAGAGTTGGTTCTATATTCACCGCAACACATTGCACGCCTAGAGAAGGCCGGTTCATTCCCGTTAAGGGTACAGCTTGGCCCGAACCGGGTGGGCTGGGTTGAGACTGAAGTGCTGGACTGGCTTAATGAACGCCTCGTGCGTCGAGAAGCACCCCGCCGACACTCCTGAAGTTCAGGAGCGGGTGGCTGGCTTTGCAAGGCTGGTCACCCAACAACCGCATCGTCGAGCACTATACCCGTGTGCAAAATATCACGAAATCGCACACTTGTTCTCAAATAATTTGAACGCACAATCTCATTGGAGTTGAGCAATTGAGCGTACTAGATTCAACCATAGGTATGCGGACTCTGTTGCCATTAGGGCGGGTTGCGGACCTTCGCGCGATCGCAAGCTTTTAAGTCAAATATTGGAAAAGCAGTCATTCGATCACCAATTGAGGAAAACTTGCCGGCAATGGCGACACTGAGCCCTTATTGTCGATTTTGTCTGGCGCAGCGAAAGTCAGCTTTGACATTAACTCATAAGAACCGTCGCACCCGTGACGAGTAGTTTTCGAACGCGGTACCGTATTGCTCTTTAAGCCAAGGTTCCTCGGAAAATGGCGCGGCAACAAGCGCTGCGATTGCTGAAAAACCAACGATCATCGCCGAGGGTGCCGCTGACAATATCATCCACCCGCTGACGATGGCAATATCTGCCACGTACTGCGGGTTCCTAGAGTAACGGTACATACCCTCGATACGCAGGGTGCCTTTGGCTCCACCTGTCTGTCGCACCCCAAAGTAAGAAACTTCCGTCCATACGACGATGTTACCGATCAGGATGACAGGCAAGCCTATGCCAAGCCTCGCCCAAATTGGAATTTCTAATTCACCCCAATCCCATATTCCAAGCAGAAAAAGAACCCCAAATAGCGTAAATGTAGGAACCCAAACAAAGAACGGAGTAAGTGCCGTATAACGCTTGGGGGGCCATATCCGTTGGTCAGGAAAGGCAATCGACCAAAGGATGGACATCAGGGTCATCGCGGCAACCCCGAGACCAAGTAAAATAACCAAAGTATGCATTATGCCTCCGCGTGTTTGTGATCGATCATGTCCCGCCGTTCAGCGAGGGCTTGCCGTACAATCTGAAAAGCCGATGACAGGAACAGCCCAGCCATAATCGTCGCAACTATCAAGTCAGGCCAGCCAGTTGCTGTACCCCAGACGCCCAAGGCTGCGAACATGACGGCGACGTTGCCGATGGCGTCATTACGTGAGCATAGCCAGACTGAACGCACGTTAGCGTCACCGTCCTTGTAGCGCACCAGCAGTAACACACTGGCAAGGTTGGTTAGTAATGCTAGAAAACCAACAGCACCCATGATCTCGGCTGTTGGAACACCAACGTAGAAAACGCGATAAACCGTTGAGCCAAGGACCCACAATCCCATAATCAAGAGGCTGAACCCCTTAAAGAGCGCAGCATTGGTGCGGGCGCGAAGTGAGGCGCCAATAACTGCCAGAGAAATCCCATAGGTCATCGCATCACCTGCAAAGTCGAGTGCATCGGCCTGCAATGCCTGTGAATTCGCTAAATGCCCCGCTGTCATTTCAACCACGAACATCGTCGCGTTCAGGGCGATGACAATCCAGAGCCGTCGTTTGTAGTCGTCTGATACGCCGTCAAATTTGGCGTCATGTCCGCAGCAACCCGCCATCAGATTGCCTCCCGCGTTTGAGAATTCGATTGAACTGGAACAAGGTTCACCTTGCCTCCGGGTATCGTCGGGACAATGCCAATCCGTATTTTCTTGACGCGGCGGTTCATCCAGTGACGCACAATGAGGCGATACAAAACACCTTTTAGACCTGACAACTGCCTGTGATTTTCATAAAACGTGTCAGGATCTTCGAACGTACCAAAGTCATGATTGATCCCAGTCTTTTGAATGAAGGTGTTTGTGCCGCGCCATGCGACGTCAGGGCTTTGCAAACAATCCGTGCCTGCGCCGTAAGCACATAGCGAGTTGCGATCTGGAAACGCATTTTGCAGCGCTTCAAGGACAAGGGCGTCCAGAATGAAGCCCTCCAGCTCTAGCCACTGCCCATCATGTTGGATTTCGACCCACGAATGAATGATGTTTGAAGGGGCAAGCGGATAGACTAACTCTGGCACGACCCCACGTTGAAGTCGTTTGTCGATGGTGAAGCCATGAAAACGGCATGGTACGCCTAGCCCGCGTAAAAGCGCCATCAGCAATGTCCCTTTAGTGTTGCACTGACCGTAGCCGTCAGCAAGAACCTTGGACGCTGGAAGTGAATCATCAGAGTTGTAGCCGAACAGAATCTCGTTTCTAACAAAATCGTAAGCCGCACCAATTCTTTCAGCGGGAGGAAGCTCCAGCCAACCGCGATCTACAATGAGTTTCTGGATAGAGTCCGCTTGGAAGTTGAGAAGGGGTGTTTGTGATAGGAATTGTTGGGTCATGGTGCTCTCTTGAGTCTGTATCCCAATCTATATACACTCTCTAGTGACTAGAGGTTCAAGAGGTTTTTTCATGTTTTCTATCGGCGAGCTTTCACGGCGCACCAAAGTTAAGGTTCCAACCATTCGCTACTATGAGGAAATGGGTCTGCTAACAGAAGCTGAGCGCACGAGCGGTAACCAAAGACGATATGACAAGGCTGGATTGGAGCGGCTAAGCTTCATCCGACATGCCCGTGATCTGGGGTTTTCGATTGAAGCGATCCTGTCTCTTATCGAACTACAGGAACACCCAGACCGATCCTGCGAAGCAGCAACAAACATAGCGGTATCGCAGCTTTCAGACGTGCGCGAGAAGATAAAACGGCTCAAGGTATTGGAGAGGGAGCTTAAGAGAATTTCCAAGGGCTGTGATGGGCGCGGAATATCTGAAGACTGCTATGTACTAGCGTCACTGGCCGATCATGAGCTTTGTTGCAGGGAACACTGAAGACAATAGCGGGCATTCCAAACCCTAATTTCAAGGGTAGCTTCGTCCCTCATTGCCTAACTTCCGCAAAGAGCGCTCTCCGCCGGATGCTACGCACAGTAAGATGGTCGGCTTATCGTGTTGTTTGAGGTTTTGAAAAGCACATCGGTTCAGCCAAAGATATGCGGCGCGATAGCTTCCGATGCATTAGCCCGCAGGCGAAGTGCTAAAAAGAAGAGCTGTTTTTGACCTATGTTCTGGGTATATTGTTAAGGCGGACTGCGATCATCTTCAGGTGATGAAACTCAAGGATTGGAATATTAAACTTCCGTAAATAGCTCCAATACGACATTTACGTTTAAAAACGTTTGAGGGTGATTTGACCGATAAAAGCTGTTCGCAGATTTCAAAACTTTAGCGCTCCTACGCTAGCTTATTTGGTAGTCCTTTTGAACGGAGTAAGGATTTACGGAGTGCCCCCTGCTATCTCGGCTTCGTCACTCGTCAATGGGGCGATTTACCCGATGCTATCATCAGGTGATGTTGTTGGTGATGAGCACCAATCGTCATTACTCCGAAAAAACCAAGGCCAGAAACTTCATGCAAATCATCCTGCGATTTAACAGTTATTTCCATAATTGCGCCATCGGGTTGTTTCTCGCTGACGACTGACCAACCCGCTGCGTTTTGCAACATTGGGCTATGCGCCAAAACCATGCGCTGAATAGATGGTGCAACTAGTTTACTACCAGTCACATCAAATGTAACCGTAAGCCCCTTAGTTGTCCGTTCCACTCTGGCTTGCGTCGTTACCGTATCCATGTCTACAAGGTGATCACGTAAGGCCGCAAAGTTTACGCTCTTCCAATCCGTTTGAGGATCATCACGCAGTGCGGCAACAATTTCGGCTATTGCAGCGAACTGCGACTGCCCCGTTTCGGTAACTTTATCTGGGCGATGCGCATGTTGGGAAATCGCACTGGATGCCATCAAAATAAGTGTGGTGGTAATAATACTTAGTTTCATCGAATTCTCCATTTTCTTAAAGACTATCCAAACGAGTAAGAAAGTTTTATGATTTGGATCATATGATGTTAGAACCCTTTTCGCTTTTGCCACCCAACGCAAGTCGATCCATTGATATGGAAGACGGAGATATATTATTTAGACAAGACCAGCCAACATCTGGGCTATATCGTGTCGTCACAGGGTGCGTCACCTTGCAACGATCAAGCTTAAATGGAGATAAGCTGACTTTGCACCGAGCGATAGCCGATGGTTTGTTTGCAGAGGCATCAATCTTTTCGGATAAATATCATTGTGATGCAGTTTGTACTGTACCTGGCAGAGTTTTAAAGATTTCCAAAGCCGACGTCATTTCGACCATGAGGACAAACCCAGGGTTTAGTGAGGGCTTTACAAGATTGCTTGCTGTGCAAGTTCAGCGGTATCGTGCGCATATCGAGATGCTGGCCATCGGTTCTGCCAAGGAACGCGTTATTGCAGCTGTTCAGGCGGGGTATTTTGATGCAACTGTCACTGAACTGGCCACTCGTATAAATCTCACACATGAAAGCTGCTACCGAGCTTTTAAGGACTTATGTGAGGATGGTCGCATGATCCGTACTGGTCGTGGCCGATATCAATTGACGACTTAGGCGTATTTTTTCTGGAGCGCGCAGGGGCTTATCTGATGAAACCTTGACGCGTTAGCCTGAATAGCCACAACCCCAAAACGATATCTACGGCCGCGCAAAAGGTAGGCCACCATATGGGCGCAGGCGATTTGAAAAACAACATAGATACATCAAACATGCCATGAACAACCAAACCCAAGGCTATGATCGCAGCAGAGCGTTTAAAGCCGAAGCAAGCACAAACGACGAACAATGCCATGATCGCTGTTTGAATTATGAAACTGTATGTGTCGCCGTTCGCGACAGCGAACGCAGGATAAAAAGCCGCGATTATGATCAGCGTAACCGCAAGACCTGATCTTTGCTTGGCAATGCCCGTGGACTGTAATGTGAACGCTATTGCGCTGCCTAGCAACAGTCCTACGATTAAAGGTATCAGCAAGTCTTCGCTCCGGAATTCAGATCGAGGGTGCTACAATTCATTCACCTAGCCTGTCTAAATAAGAAGAACCTGTGTGCCAACCTTGGTTAAGCTGAATAGTTCAGCAATCTGCTCATTGTAAAGACCGATGCAGCCGTTCGAGGATTTCCGACCAATCTTGCGATTATCTTGCGTCCCATGGATACGGTAATATGTCCAAGACAAATAAAGGGCATGTGATCCTAACGGGTTTAGCGGGCCAGGTCCGATAACTCGGGGCCATTCTGGGTTGCGCTTCAACATGTCAGGAGTTGGCCGCCAGGTTGGCCCCACTCTTTTTTGAATGATTTTGGTTCGCCCCAATCGCGTTAGTTCGGGAGACATAGGTACACTTGTTGGATAGAGTTTATATACCGATTCATCCTCTGACCAAAAATGAAGGGCACGACTTTTAGTGTCCGATAAGATTGCTCCGTTCTTCAGATTGTCGAAATAATGTTTCCAGGATCTCCCTCTAAAGCTCGAGGCGTTCCGTTTCGATGTTTCAACAATTTCTTCCTGTGCAATTTCTTCCTGCGCGAAACTTACTTTTGACAAAAAAGGTGTGACGATCCCACCCATGACCACGGCACGGCGGTCTACGAATTTAGAAGGCATCTTTTTGCTCCGTTGCTGGAATCTCAGCTGTCTTCCCATGACAAGATTTTCCCATCATTTTATGCATGGCCACATGCATACCCAAACAAAGACCAAGAGGTATTACGGCGTTGAACAACCCTGCCGTCGTAACGCTCGATTGTGCAACGATCAAGTAACCGGCGAGGGGGAATAGCATGACCGCGCAGCACGCCCACATCGCCCATTTCCCAAATTGAATTTCTTTTTGAGACGTTATTTTCATGGTTTTGATCCACATAGTTAGGTGATGTATATCGTTCTGGGGGATACAGCAGGTGTAAGGTCAAGCGTTATTATTGTAACTTTTTGCGTTCCTCTGCAATAATTTGAGTAAGGCCTTCGTAAGAGGCCAAACCAGGAATTGCCTGCGTTCCAATCACAAATGATGGTGTTCCAGTAAAGCCTAATGCTTCACTCAAATTATTGGATGTTTCAATGTGTTGATCGATTTCAGGATCTTCCATATCCACTAGCAATTGCTCCGTGTTGTAACCGAACTCCTTCGCCGCATTCAGAACTGAATCTTCAGAGGCGCTACTAAGGTTCATTAGTTTAAAGTGGAACTCTTTATAACGCCCCTGCTTTTGTGCAGCGAGCGATGCACGTGCAGCAAACTCCGATCCTTCACTTAGGATTGGCCATTCACGGTATACTAATCTGACGTTTTTATCAGTCTCTAACAGTTTGGAAATGATCGGCGCAGCACGTTTGCAATAACCGCAATTGTAATCAAAGAACTCGATCACGGTAATGTCGCCATCGGGATTACCTAACACAGGTGCATTAGGGTCATTCTGCAAAACATCCAAGTTAGACAAGATCGCTTGATTGGCAGCGTTTCTTTTCGCTTCTGCCTCTCGCTGGTTTAGTATCTCTACCGCTTGCATGATGACCTCTGGGTTCGCCAAAATAGCTTCCAATGCATACTGCTTGACTGTTTGTTCATCCAACTCGTCCGCAATGGCGACAGATGTAAAACCTAAAGCTACAAAACAAAGGTATATAGTTTTTAAAATTTTCGACATTATTGGTCCTTATTTCTTGAGCGCTCGGATTGAGCTTCTTGTATTTCTTTCGGCCATGTTGACTTGATGTACTCGAGCACAGTTACAATCTCAGCGTCCGTTAAAATGTCTTTAAAACCTGGCATTCCACTTGCGAACCCTGGCATTCCTCTTTGTTTCAATAACTCAGCACCACCTAACTTCGTGTAGGAGAACAATAAGTCGTCATCATGATGCCATGTGTGGCCCGTTTCGTCGTGTGGTGGAGCAGGTAGAATGCTGTCATCATTGGGGGTTCTCCAATTTTCTTGGCCTTCTAAATTTGCGCCATGACATGATGCACAGTTGTATGCATAAAGCAGTCTTCCATCGTTCAATGCGTCCTCAGCAAATGCAAACGTTGGTGTTGATAACATTAAAAGTATAGTCAGGAATTTAGGCATCATGCCACTTCCAAATATGTTTTCATACCTGCGGCTTGATGGGACAACATATGGCAATGAAACAACCATTTGCCCGTATTTTCAGCAGCAAACACGATGGTTTTCGTTTCTCCACGATCAACGAGAAGTGTATCACGATGCGGTCCCATTGTTCCGTCGGCAAATCTTTCCTGAAAATGATTTCCATGCATATGCATAGCATGTCCAAAGGCAGTGTTATTAACCAGAGGAATTTCAACGATTGCCCCTTTTTTAGCTGTAAGCAGCGGTGTCTTTGGCATCCCAGCAATGCCATTTAGAGTCCAAATCATACCATTTTTGATCAACTCGCGGGCATTTAACTGTTCTCCATTGTATGTACCCGATCGCAAACCACCCATGGCTCCACCTTCCATAACGAGGGGAACAGACAGCTCAGCCTTGCCTTTCACGAAAGCTATTGGGTTAGGTGGTAATGCATTGATGACGCCTCTAGCAGAGGGTTTTGCATCACGTACTGGAATATCGGCTAAAATGTACCCGCCATCGCGTTCATGTGAAATGATCGAAGCACTTTCACCTACGTCTGAAACTACGTCTAGAATGAAGTCGGCGCGTTGGGCAGGCGCTAGGGTGGTGTGATCTGTTTGTTCAACAACGCGCAACGGCATCCCATCCAGCGCAACCAAAGCGCCGTTCAAACCATGAAAACCAACTTTGACGATTCGATCAGTAGCAGTGTTGATAAAGCGCAAGCGGACACGTTCATTTTTCCGAAGTTCGGATATTTTTGGTAGCAACTGCGCAGACAAATAATTACCAATTCGCCCACCGTGTGACAGGTCGTGCATTGCCCCAAAATCACCCTCAATCTGGGCATCTTGCGACATGCGCCAATCATCGATCACAATAGTGATGTCATGATCGATATCAGGCGGATTATGTTCTTCGACTATCAATGGGCCATAGAGGCCACGGGCAACTTGTTCCCAGGATCGATTGTGTGCGTGGTACCAGTATGTGCCAGCATCGGGCGTTTTGAACCGATAATCAAAGCTACCTTTTGATGGAACGACTTTTTGGGTCAGCCCAGGAACACCGTCCATTGAATTTTCCAATCGTACTCCATGCCAATGGACGCTGGAAGGTTCTTCCAATTGGTTCTCGAATGTTGTAGCGAACTCGCCGCCTTGCTTCAGACGTATCATTTCACCTGGTACGGCTTTGTTGTAGCACCATACATCCGTCTCAGGATATTGGCTCGGTGCGATTTGCATTTTTGCAGCACTTGCTCGTAATACATGGCCAGACTTGGCATGAGCTAACGCTGGCAGGCTTAATCCTGCAGCAAGGGATAGTCCAAAATCACGACGGTTCATTATTTTACATCTCTGGTAAAGTTACAGTGCTGGTTAAGAAGGCGGTAATGGTAAGAATGAGCAAAACGGCGCACATTTCCCATTTGATAGACTTAGCAAGATGTTCGGCCCCTGCTGGATCGCCACGTTCCATAGCAGGAACAAAACGAAATTTATTTGCCGCTGCTAGACCCAGTAAACCGCCAACGAAAGCAATTTTTGCGAACAAAAGGCGACCATAAGCGGTTGCCCAAGCTGATGTTACATCTGGGAGCAGTTTCCATGCAAGAACAAGCCCTGCAATGACTAATACTGGAACCAAGACAGCTGCTTTGCGACCAAAACGCTCGGAGATATCCGCCGCTTGTTGCAGGTTTGTAGCGCCTTGTGCTGCATTCAAAAGCGGTAGCAGAGCACCGACCCAAAACGCGGCGGTCGCGAAATGGATGAAAAACATGATCGAAGTAGTCCATGTATTCAAATCAGTCGCATGGCCAATTTGGGTAAACGACCACAATGCGATGGCAGCCCCTACCAACATTGCAATTGTCGAGCCACTACGCGCCATCAATAACGAAAGCAAAAGAATGCCAAGGCCGATCATTCGTGTCACGAAAGACGTTCCAACCGCAGTGTCCCACAACAAAAGATGCATCTCCATGTCGGTCAATCCAGAGCTGTCACCAGTTAGCATTGCAGATCGCAGGGCATATCCAACAAATGTCGCGCAAATTGCAATGAATACTAGCGCCACAAGCAACCGCTTAGAGGCGAGATGAGCAACATCCGGGAATACGGCACGAAATATGGCTGTACCCGCTGCACCAATTGTTCCCAGGTAGAGAAAAATTTTGGTTATCAATGACAGCATAATCCACAAGCCAAGTGTCATTTATTCGGCAACCTCAAACATGAACTCACCCTTCAGTGCATGCCCATCAGCACCGAGTCCACGCCATTCAAATTTATACATTCCTGCGCCCATAGGGTCCATTGGAACGGTTGCAGTTTTAAGAAATTTCTTAAGACCATCAATATTCAGCTCAACTGAAGGGTGATCCATATGGATCATAGAAACCATAGTTAGTCGCGTTTTCTTGGAAAAGTTGATGACAACTTCTTCGGGGACAGATTCAACTGTGGCATTGTTCGCTGGGATAATAGATTTGATGTCCGAGTGCGCAAAAGCACCAGTGGCGAATGTTGCCATCATGGTGGCGAGTAAAAGTTGTTTCATAGTGTTTTCTTCCAGTTTTATATGGTTATTTGATACCATTTACACGTTGAACTTCGCGAATATAGGTTATGATGGGTTTGATATCTGCGCGGGTGACACCTTGGACAGGGGGCATATTGCCAAAGCGCCAATGGTGGGCTTGTACACCAATTAATGCTGCACGGTAGAACGCTTCATCTCCATGATGATTTGGCTCGTACGTTTTATGGATCAAGGGTGGGGCTACTCCGTTTTTCCCAGCAGCGTTAATTCCATGACATGCTGAACATTTCACATTGAAGAATTGTTCACCCATCGTCGCTTCTGAACTCAACACGTCTGGTAATTGAACGCTCGCTATTGGATCGCCTGCTGCTATCTGGGATGTGTCAGGCTGAGACATCGAGTGCCCGCCTGATTTCATGGAATTCCAGGCTACTACACCTCCGCCAAGGGCAAGAACTCCCGCAATTAAAAAACTAAGGCGCATTATTGTTCTCCGACTGACGATAATTCATTGATGATTGGACAATCTGGGCGATCATCGCCTGCACAGGTTGCCACTAGATGAGCTAGTGTTTCACGCATGGATTGTAACTCTTCTATTTTTGTATCGATTACCGACACATGTTCTTTTGCGATGCGCTTTACGTCCGAGCTTGCGCGATTTTTATTCGAATAGAGTGCCAGCAAGTTGCGACAATTTTCAATAGTGAAGCCCAAGCTTCGGCCTCTCGCCAAGAATTTCAATTTATGTACATCGTTTTCGTGAAAAATACGATATCCGTTTGCAGCCCGAACAGGGGCAACCAACCCGATATCCTCATAATATCTGATCGTTTTGACTGGGAGTCCCGTTAGGTCTGCTGCTTCTTTAATGCTCACGGCTAGACTCATGACGTCACTCGTTTTTCAAGCGTATCAGAATGAAAAGAGCTGCCCTGACCCGAAGAAGCGGAACGGATGCTTAATTTACGCACGAGAGTGATCAATTTGATATCCTTAAAGTGTATAATTACTGCTATGAGGGTTCCAGTAGGTGTAATGTCAAGGTTAATCTGTTCACAGAATCGCGAGAACATTTTCGCCGATTCTCAATCCTCTCCTTATGAAGTAAGTGTGTTCAAAACTGCTTGACACTCCAGTTGCTGGAAGGATTACGGTGTCTTTGAATAAGAAGGTAAAACAATGGATCATAAGTCTCATACAAACGGTGCGGTTAACGAACATAGCTTGAGCAATGGGGGTGATCGGACGTCGCCCGAAGTTGCAGCGGAATTGAAAGTTTCTGCCACAAAGGTGATTGATAACACCGTTAGGGATCCAGTCTGCGGAATGACGGTTACCCTTGGCAAAAGTAAGCCAACACTTGAGTACAAAGGCGATAACTACCATTTTTGTTCGCAAGGTTGTCATGATAAATTTGATTGTGATCCTTATTTCTATCTGTCTGGAAACAAAGCTAACAAAAAGCAGTCTGCGCCTAAAAATGCGGAATACACATGTCCAATGGATCCCGAGGTTGTCCAGGTGGGGCCTGGAACTTGTCCAATTTGCGGTATGGCGCTTGAACCGATGGATGGCGTCGCCAATGGTCCCAACCATGAGTTGATCGACTTCACCAAAAGACTTTGGATTAGCGTTGGAGCAGCAATACCACTCCTAATTCTTACTATGGCACCGATGCTTGGCTTACCAATTCGTGAGTGGATTGGGGAAACTCGCGCACTTTATATTGAATTTGCGCTCGCAACTCCTGTTGTTTTGTGGGCGGCGGGCCCGTTTTTCCATCGTGGCTACACTTCTATCAAAACATGGAATTTGAACATGTGGACATTAATCATGATCGGTGTTGGTGCGGCTTATGGCTATTCCACCATAGCCGCTTTTTTGCCCAACATCTTCCCTGCGGGTATTCAAATGCCAGGCGGCCACATGCCTGTTTATTTTGAAGCCGCAGTTGTCATCATAGCACTCGTTTTCGTCGGTCAGGTCCTTGAGTTGCGCGCGCGAGAACGCACGGGCGATGCCATTCGAGCTTTGTTAGATCTCGCACCCAAGACCGCACGACGCATAACACCTAGTGGTGAGGAGTATGATGTACCGCTCGAAAATATCGTTACTGGTGATCGCCTGCGCGTTCGACCTGGTGAGGCAGTGCCAGTGGATTCAATGGTACTGGAAGGCCGCTCTACGATTGATGAAAGCATGTTGACTGGAGAGCCGTTACCGGTGGAAAAACATGTCGGAGCCATGGTTACTGGCGGTACCATAAATAAATATGGGTCACTCATCATCGAAGCCGTGAATGTGGGCGATGAAACTAAACTGGCACATATTGTTGCAATGGTATCATCTGCACAGCGATCGCGTGCTCCCATTCAAGGGTTGGCTGACCGTGTGGCTTCATACTTTGTGCCAATCGTGGTTATCGTTGCCATACTGACATTTGCGATCTGGCTGGCAATTGGTCCAGAACCAAGCTTTGCGCTTGCGATAGTTTCTGCTGTGTCAGTTCTGATTATTGCCTGCCCATGCGCACTAGGTTTGGCAACACCAATGTCAATTATGACGGCTACAGGTCGAGGAGCGCAAGCAGGTGTTTTGATTAAAGACGCCGAAGCGCTCGAACGTATGGCCAAAGTTGACGTTCTAGTCGTTGATAAGACAGGGACTTTGACCAAAGGTAAGCCCACGCTGACAGATGTGGTCACGTTCGGTAAAACCAAAGAAAAAGAACTGCTGTCAGTTGTGCGGGGTTTAGAGACAGGATCAGAGCACCCTTTGGCAGAAGCTATAGTCGCAGGTATAGAGGAACGAGGCATTAAAGCTGCTGACGTTTCTGATTTTGAAGCGACTACTGGCAAAGGTGTTGCCGGAAAATCAAGAAACCAGAAAATTTATATGGGTAACGCCGCGATGATGCGGGTTGCTGGTGCCGATCACAGACTTGCAGATCAAGAGGCAGACGCTCTTCGCACCAAAGGGAAGACCGCTATGTACGTAGCAATCGATGGAGAATTAGCTGGATTGATTGCAGTCGCAGATCCCATCAAAGAGACAACTAGTGATGCGATAAAGGCACTTCACGCTGCTAACCTCAAAATTATTATGGCTACTGGCGACAATGAAGCAACTGCGTGGGCCGTAGCTTTGCCGTTAGGGATAGACGATGTCCGCGCAGGCGTTCTGCCCGAAGATAAAAAAGACCTGATCGACGAATTGCACTCAGCGGGACATAAAGTTGCCATGATAGGAGACGGTGTAAATGATGCTCCAGCTCTGGCGGCCGCAGAAGTCGGAATCGCGATGGGAACAGGCGCGGATGTTGCCGTCGAAAGCGCCAGCATAACGCTTTTGAAGGGCGACCTTAATGGGATCGTTCGCGCGCGAAAGCTCTCACAGGCAACACTTACAAATATCAAACAAAATCTCTTTTTTGCTTTTGCCTACAATAGTGTTGGCGTTCCTATTGCCGCGGGTATCCTTTTCCCAATAACAGGTATGTTGTTGTCGCCAATGATAGCGGCAGCAGCTATGAGCCTTTCATCCGTCTCGGTAATTACCAATGCGTTGAGGTTAAGAAGTCTCGATTTGGATGTATAAACGAACCTAAACTCACTAAGGTAGTGTCCACGACGGTTCGACCTTGGTTGTCAACCTGGCAAAGGTGATCGTATTTTCGACGAATGAATGACTGATTTCTCGAGTTTATAAAATCTTTGGAATATCCTAGCAGATGAACGCACTACCGTCACTGATGCAATTAATTTGGTTTTGAGAAACGGTCGCTTTGTTCCAAATTCTGACGCTGTTCCTCAAAAGCCCCCAACTAATAACGAACGTCGGCTTTCGGGAATCTGTAGGTTTGGAACTTTGCGAAGGCGAATGTCAGCTTTGGGCCGTAAAAAGACATGGAAACTAAGGGCGGATTACAGACCTTCGCTGCGGGGCGATATGTTTTTTTCAACTTTTAGAAGCGGACAAAGAAATACGTAATCAGTTTGCGTTTCTGAGATTGAGCTGAGTTTAGAAGCCTTCGGTTGGTAATGAGATCCAGTCGGGCGCGGGGCGAGACGAAGCGACAATTGGTGAATAATGTTTCCTTTGCTAGAGGCTAATTAAAGTAAAACGGGTTGTGGTGCTCGTGCTCCGTTTCGTTATAAAGGTTGTTGTGATTTAATATATCGGAGCAATACATTTGGAACATATCGGCAATCTCGAAAAGCGGCTTTGGTCGTCGGCAGACGTTCTGCGATCCAGTTCCAACTTTGCAAGCAACGAATATTTTATGCCCGTCATGGGACTGATCTTTTTGCGACACGCATATTCGCGCTTTTTGAAAGTGCGTGACGAAATCATCCCAACACTGCCGAGCCGTGGCGGGAAAACGCGTGATCTGACGAAAGAAGACTTTTCGCGGCGCGGTTCAATCTTTCTTAGGCCTGAAGCCAAATTCGACCACTTGGTTAGTTTGCCAGAGGGCAAAAGCGCAGCTGCTGCTTTGACTGCGGCGATGGAATCTATCGAAGAGGACTATGAAACTCTTGCTGGTTTGCTACCAAAACAAGAATATGACGAGCTGGATGATGATGTGTTGCGCCAGGTGCTGCGCATTTTTAATGACCCTTCACTTCAAAAAGCTGACGGTGACGTGTTCGGGCGCATTTATGAATACTTCCTGACTCAGTTCGCTGATCAAAAGGCACATGACAACGGCGAATTTTTCACGCCGGTCAGCATTGTGGAAACAATCGTTAACATCATTGAGCCAAAGCAAGGTAAGATCATTGACCCTGCTTGCGGGTCTGGCGGCATGTTTGTGCAATCAGCTCATTTCATCGAAAGTATGGCAGCGAACCCCAACGAACAGGTGACGTTTTATGGGATGGAAAAGAACCCGACTACCATTCGACTGGCGAAAATGAACCTCGCCGTGCATGGGCTTGAAGGGGATATTCAGAAAGCAATCAGCTACTACGAAGACCCACATAAGGACAAAGGGCCGTTTGATTTTGTTATGGCTAACCCACCGTTTAACGTGGATGAAATTGATGCGGAAAAAATCAAAGATGACAAACGCCTGACCTTTGGTCTGCCTGGGGTCAACAGGGGCGGGAAAGTGTCGAACGGCAACTATATCTGGATGTCTTTTTTCCATTCGTACCTCAGTGAAAAGGGTCGCGCTGGTATCGTGATGTCGTCGCAGGCATCGTCTGCCGGTGGTGGGG
>JAGSGK010000155.1 GCA_023955215.1 Paracoccaceae bacterium | reverse complement strand
CCTTCGCTTGCGCCAACCAGCCAGTAAGTCTTGCCCAGAAACGTCGTCATGGCTTTTTCTCTTGAAATGTCAGGTTCTCAGACAAAAGTGGCGTTGGAGGTTCGGGTGTCTTAACAAATGGAGCGCGCTTGAAAAAAAGGATCAATGCCTGCCAGTAGATCAGCGCAACTACGCGGACGGCGCCTAGCGGACGGCGCACGCCTGCCCAAAGCAACGACGCGTCAGTGGCAGGTTTTCGATCACCTGTAAGGGTTGCAAGGACGCCTTGATCTCCATTCTTGTAAGAGATTCGAATGTCGATTGAACCGTCCGTTAGGCCGAAGTTGAACCGATACTGTCCCGCCACTTTTTGAAAGGGTGATACATGCATCAACTTTTCTGCGGTGATTGTGTCAAGCTTAGTTATAGGGCGAAAACCATCGAGGGCGCAAAAATAGCAATGTCTGTGACCGAAGGTGTTGTTCACCTCAGCCACAAAGGCACAAAGTTCACCATTGATTGTCGCGATCCAAAAGCTGACAGGGTTAAAGTTGAGCCACAGAAAACTTGGCTGCGCAAGCAACACAAGCTGCGCCTTTTCAACAGGGAAACCCCGCTCGGATAGTGTTTCGCGAAACCATGCCACACCGCGCCCATTGCCACGAGGCCCACCATGCTTGCGATCCCATAGCGACCAGATGTTGAAACGGTTACGGGATATCAGCAGTGGCCTAAAATCCTGAAAGTCGCTCAGCACAAAATCCACGCCATAGCGAAAGCTGTTTTTAGGGCCGCCGCGACGAGCATGATAGGTTCGAGATTGTATATGTTCCAGCATTATGGAAGGTTTACGCGCGCACTAAGCATCTGGATCACCTTTTTTGAGAACTCTTATGCAACGATAAGTGGTCCAAGATGCGAAACCCCGCGTAGTCCTTCAATAAGATGAACGTAAGGAGGTTTCGATGCTGGACCAAACTCATGGCCACCGAAAGAAGATAGCAATTGTCGGAGGGGGGATAGCAGGTTTGTCCGCAGCCTATTATCTGTCAGCCCATCACGACATTACTCTGTTTGAAGCCGCCCAACGTTTGGGCGGTCATGCACGTACTGTACTGGCGGGCAAGAACGGAAACCAGCCAGTTGATACGGGCTTTATTGTTTTCAACTATGCCACCTATCCTTTCCTGACCAAGTTGTTCCGTGACCTAGATGTTCCAGTGATGAAAAGCGAGATGAGCTTTTGCGCGAGTATCAACAATGGGCAACTCGAGTATGGTCTGAACAGCTTTCGAGCCATCACTGCTCAGAAACGCAACCTATTGCGGCCGAAGTTCTATAAAATGATCGCTGACATTGTCCGTTTCGGAAAGCAAGCGGAAGCAGCCGCGACCGATGACGAGAAAACTGTTGGAGAACTCGTAGACGAACTAGGTCTTGGAGACTGGTTTCGCGACAAATACCTGATGCCTGTGTGCGGGGCAATCTGGTCCACACCCATCGAGGATGTCGACGGCTTTCCCGCCAAGTCGCTTGTACAGTTTTTTCGCAACCACGCGCTTTTGGCAGGTCAAAAGCAACATCAGTGGTGGACCGTCAAGGGAGGCAGCATCGAATATGTGCGCCGTCTCGAAGATGCGCTGGTGGCGCGAGGTTGTGTCATTCGTAAGTCTACGCCTATCTCGGCGATCAACCGGCACAGTTTTGGTGTTACGGTCCAGACCCATGAGACGCAGAAATCCAGTTTCGATGAGATCATCCTGGCATGCCATTCGGATCAAGCACTGGCGATACTGGGAGATGATGCCTCGAACTCTGAGGTCGCAGCATTGGAGGCCATTCGCTATCAGCCGAACACGGCTGTTTTGCATTGCGACACCAATCAGATGCCCAATCGACGCGCGTGTTGGTCCAGCTGGGCTTACGGTTCACAGGAAGGCGGCATATGCGTCACCTATTGGATGAACAAACTACAGAACATTCCCGAGGACGACCCCCTTTTTGTGACTCTGAACCCTTCGGCGGAAATCCCTGCAGACAAAATCTATGACACGGTTGAATTTGCCCATCCGGTTTTTGATAAACAGGCTTTGCGCGCACAACAGCATATTCGACAAAAGCAGGGCAACAACCGCACTTGGTTTGCTGGGGCCTACAACCGAAACGGGTTTCACGAAGACGGAATTGCCAGCGCCATGCGTATAGTCCGCATGATCAACGACCCAATCCTAACGAAAGGAACAGCCAATGCGATTGACGGACAAAGCTCTAAAATCAGAATTCCTGTCGACTTGCGCGCGTCTGCGTGAAGGGCAGCTGATCCTGCGTACCCCGGAAGGGGAAAGCTATAAATTTGGCACTTCAGGCCCCGAGGCAGAAATGGTTATCCGCGATTGGGCGGCGGTGTCGGCCTTGGCCGCACACGGTCAGGTGGGCTTGGGCGAAACCTATGTTCAAGGTTTGTGGGATACGCCCTCGGTTGAGGGCTTGGTGTCTTTGGCCATAAGGAACCGGGACCATCTTGGTTGCTATGACCAAGCCAGCGTGTTCAACAAGGTTAAATTTCGCCTTGTTGATACGGTGCTTCGGGCCAATTCGCGGCGCGGATCTCGCAAAAATATCCGCTCGCATTACGATGTAGGCAACGAGTTTTATCAGCTGTGGCTGGACGAGGGGATGACATACTCCTCTGGACTGTTTGCGTCACAGGGAGATGATCTTGCTAGGGCTCAGACACACAAAAATGCACGTGTTTTGTCACGATTATGCGAGGGCGAACAGGTTTTGGAGATTGGGTGTGGTTGGGGTGGTTTTGCCGAGCATGCCTCTCAGGCAGGGCGGAATGTCACAGGTGTTACAATCTCTCGCAACCAACATAGCTATGCTGAATGCCGTCTGGACGGGCGCGCCGATATTCAGCTGCGGGACTACCGGGACATCGAAGGAAAATTTGACAACATCGTTTCCATCGAAATGATTGAGGCCGTCGGCGAACGCTATTGGCCCAGCTATTTTGATGCGCTGAAACGCAATCTCGCCGAAGGCGGACGTGTACTGTTGCAGGCGATCACTGTTAAAGACAGTTTCTTCGAAACCTATAGAACCTCGTCTGACTATATCCGACAGTATGTGTTTCCGGGTGGCATGTTGCTTTCAGACAATGTGATCGCCCAACAAGCCAAGGGCGCTGGTCTTGTTGTGAGAGATAATTTTGCATTTGGCGAGGACTACGCCAGAACCTGCCGGATCTGGGCAGACAGGCTCGTCAAGCAAAAGCATCGGATCGACGAGCTTGGTTATGGCGACACGTTCTTTCGAAACTGGCAGTATTATCTTGAGATTTGCGCGGCTTCATTCGCGGTTGGTCACACCAATGTCGTGCAGGTGGAGATGGCACATGCTTAGGTTTGCTGTTTTTTTTGCCTTACTAACAGCGCCTACACTTTTGCAGGCGTCGATTGTCAAATCTGTCCTTTCAACTGCGGAAGTTCGCGGTGAGGCAACCTACCGATTCATTGGGTTATCTCTCTATCAAGCCCGCCTTTACACAAAAGATGGAGCGCCACTGGATTGGAGTGAAGATTTCGGAATTGAGCTGAACTACCTGCGCGGATTGACCAAGCGAGATCTGGTTGAAGGAACCCTCCAAGAGCTTGAACGCGCGGGAAATCCATTGCCGGTACGAGAGCAGCTTACACAATGCTTTGATGACGTCAGAAAAGGAGATCAGTACCTCGCGGTGTCTCGTGGTCAGGATCAGATCGGATTTTGGCGCAATGGCGTGCGCGTGTGTACTCTTAGCCATCCGCAGATCAAACAGCACTTCATGGCAATCTTTGTCGGAGAAAACACGCGATCCAAATCATTCACCCGCAAGCTAAAGGGCGATTGATGGTTTATCCACGCGTCAGTCTATTTGCGTTGATGTTGGCCGCAGCTGGTATTCCGCTCTATATCCATTTACCGCGCTTTGCTTCCGTAAATCTTGGAATTGGGTTGGGCGTAATTGGGACGGTACTGCTGCTGATCCGCCTGATTGATCTGGTTCAAGACCCTCTAATAGGTTGGGCGATTGATCGGTGGCCGGGAGGGCAAGCGATGTTTGCTCTGCTTGCAGCCGCCGGCCTAGCCATTGGTTTCCCGCTGCTTTTCTCAATCGACCCGGGACCGTCGGCAACGACCGGACTGGTCGCCATCCTAATCCTTTTGTTTTCGTCTTATAGCCTAGGCATGATCCTGCTTTATGGTCGCAGCGCGACGTTGGCCAAACGCCCCGATCCACGCGAGTTGATGACGCTAGCTGCTTTTCGAGAGGGCGGGATGTTGGGCGGAGTCGTGATTGCAGCTATCGCACCTGCGGTATTTGTCGGAATGGGCGCTAAAGATTTGGGATACCCAGCCTTTGGCTTTCTGTTGGGGGCAATTGCAGTTTTTACGGCAATTCTTACCTTTCCAATCTGGCGCCGCCCGCCCATCGTAGGAAAGAGTATTTCCCCTTCAGGCCTCGCAAACGCAGGAGCCATGCGACTACTGGTGCTCGCCTTAATTAATAGTCTGCCGGTGGCTCTGACCTCGACCTTGTTTCTTTTCTTCGTCGAAGACCGACTGCAGCTCAGCGGAAAGGCTGGGGGATTCCTTGTCCTGTTTTTCCTCTGCGCTGGAATGAGCGTGCCGCTTTGGGCACGGTTGAGCCAGAAGGTCAGCAGCAAAACCACCCTGATGATTGCCATGCCACTTGCTATTGCAGGTTTTGTTGGTGCGGGGTTCCTTGCACCCGGAAATGCAATCGGGTTTGCTGTCATTTGCATCGCCTCCGGGGCTGCATTGGGGGCAGACATGGTCGTACTGCCTGCCATGTTTTCTGTGGCTTTGACGAAAGCCGGACTGAATGCCTCGGCAGCATTCGGTATGTGGTCGTTTGCCGGAAAACTCGGACTCGCTTTGGCTGCGTTCACGGTTTTGCCGCTCTTGGAACACCGCGGATTTGTTCCGAGTCAAAACAACAGCCCTGAGGCGTTATCGACCCTGACTTTCGCTTACGCCATCCTTCCATGCGCTCTCAAGCTCATCGCTTTCGCGTTTGTTCTGACGTTACCCACAGAGAAAAGAATCTAATGAAAATCCTCGCCGTCCTAGCAATCATTTTGCTTACAGCCATAATGACGAGAAGTCTGTTCCTGAGTTTCCGAGCCCAATCGCCTGCAGATTACGCTGATACGAGCCCACAATTCATTCTCAATAAGCATTTGGCAGGCCGGATACTCTCAGAGGGCCTGATCTATGGGCCAAATGGAAAAATGACCAACAGTTTCGTTGCTGAGATGGTTGGCAAATGGGACGCCGATACCGGAACATTGATTGAGAATTTTACCTATTCCAACGGAAAGACACAGAAGCGCAAATGGTATCTCAAGATCGGGCAAGGCAACACGTTTACAGCCACAGCCGATGATATCGTCGGAACCGGGCATGGTATTGTGTCAGGCAGTACTGTCATGCTGCGCTACAAGATCGTGCTGCCGGAAGACGCCGGTGGACATGTATTGACCGTGACCGACTGGATGTACCTGACCGAGAACGGCGCGATCATCAACAAATCTGAAATGCGCAAGTTCGGGTTTAAGGTGGCGGAGCTGATCGCCACAATGCGACCCTATCCCGCAAGCCAACAGTAACAGTATGTTAACAGGCTGTATCGTGCCTTCGGCATTTCGAACTTTGGAAGATGGAACATGAAGAAAATCTTAACCGTTTTGGTTCTTGCAGGTCTTACTGCATGTACAGGGAAACCCGACCTCTCTGACACGACACTGTCGGAGCGCGATTTGAACCTCGAAGAATTCTTCGAGGGAGAAACCGTTGCTTACGGTCAGTTTCAGGACGTCCTTGGTAACGTACAGCGCCGGTTCAAGGTGGAAATCAACGGCGCATGGGACGGCCGTATCCTGACGTTGGTCGAGGATTTTGTCTATGATGACGGTGCAACCGAACGACGTACATGGACGCTCGAGAAGACTGGCAAGGACACTTGGAAAGGCACTGCCCCAGGCGTCATTGGCGAGGCCCTAGGAAAAGAGCGGGGCGACACGTTCAACTGGAAATACCAGATTGACCTGCCCATCAAGACAGGCACCATGCTCGTGAAATTTGACGACTGGATGTGGCTGATGGCGGAAGATAGGCTGCTGAACCGCGCCTATGTCACACGCTATGGCGTGCGGATTGGGGAAGCGATTATCAGCTTCGAGAAGGAGTAGCCAAGGAAACGCGGCATTTGCGGATGACCTTACCTTACAGGCCTCTTGAGGCTTTGTGTAACAGAAAAACTTTCATCTGCGGCGCTAACTAATACCCTCAATTCCCGCATCAAAATATCATCATACGGGGGAGATATCCTTCCAAATATGGCCTAACCGTTTCTCGAGGTCACGTTGTGCCCTCTCACGGCTATTCGTTTTAAAAACAGAAATCGTTACGAATATCCCTGCCAAAAAAAGAATATGTCCCGAGGCCGAAATTCCGAAAGCAAAGTAGCTTCCCAGAGCGAAAGCAAAGATCGCGCTCCACATCACAGACAGCAACTGTAGAATCATATGTGAAGTCGTTAGAGGCAGGTGTTTCAACGGGTTTACTTTTTCGTCCATTAAGCCACGCCATGCAGTTTCGACAAAATTCTTCATCTGAACTCTTTCTTTTCCGTCACAACTTCTTAATACAGGAAATGGAACAAAAAACTCGTGTACCTGAGTGTCTATGTGTGCTCGCCATCGGCGCGACGACCTGAGCCCTTTGCGAACAACTTAGGCTTTGTCGCAGCAGCGGTATAAGTTGCGACCGTAATAGCTGCGGCGGCTATTAAGACAGTATGCCCAACAATGCTCGCGGCAAGTATCGTATAGCTTCCGATTGCGACAGCAAAAGCAAATGCCCACATGAGGCCCAACGCTTGCAACACATAATGCCGTGTCCCAACATCTTGTATGTGACGAAGCGGACTTACTTCAGCATTAAATATGAAGTTCCATCCGTTGAAGATTAGTTGTCTCATCTGGCGTTCCCTCTTAGCCCGACATTCCGCAAGTGGAACGTCAATTGACTCAACGTGCACATGATATGCAATTGATAGACTGATTACGGGCAAGCGACCCTTTCGGATCACTTTTGCAGACATTTCCCTAGTGAATCGAAAGCACTTCTTTGGTCCATGCAGGG
>JAGSGK010000039.1 GCA_023955215.1 Paracoccaceae bacterium | reverse complement strand
TCAGGATGACGTAAGCTTTGAAAGCTGGTTTGCCTTCTTCGTTGCATATGGTGCTTATCTTTATGCCATGTTTGGCTTGCTGTTCTCGTGCTGGATCCTGTTCACTTCAGGTGTTTTGACCCCTGTTGTACGTGAAACCGCTAAGGTGACTTCGATGGTCTTTACCATCCTGATCGGGTCACAGTTGTTGAACCTTGTTGTTATCAGTTTTGGGGGTGAACATTATATTCAGCAGTTCCTCAAATCATTCGATAACGAGATCACTGTGTTCTTGATCGTGATGCTTGTGCTGTTCGTCTTGGGCTTTGTTCTGGATTTCCTTGAGATCATTTATATTGTTATCCCGATTGTTGGCCCCGTCATTTATGGCGGCACATTCGATCCTAAGTGGGTAACGATCATGATCGCGGTGAACTTACAGACTTCGTTCCTGACGCCGCCGTTTGGCTTTGCATTGTTCTATCTGCGCGGAGTTGCTCCCAAGGAAGTCACTACGCGGCACATCTATCGTGGGATTGTCCCGTTCGTGTTGATCCAGATCGCAGGTTTGGGCTTGTTGTGGACCTTCCCGAGCGTGGTGACGTTCCTGCCGGATTTGATCCCGAATTGATTTCACAATAAACCAGACTGAAAAGGCCACCCTTCGTCGGGTGGCCTTTTTGCTTTTGGTTGTGATTCGAAGAGGGCTAAGGCGGTGAAAAACCGTCCGTGCACATCGCTGAATGTAACTGCAGCCATTTTTGGAAGTTTTCTAAGTGCTCTTATATCAGCGGGCGGATTGAATACCCGGCAAGCGAATGTTGGCGACTTGTTCTGAAATTGGATCGTTGGACAAGGGATGCATGTCGGCGGATATTTTGCTCGGATCTGGAACTGGTTGCCACCGACCACCAGTGAATATTTCTAGGCCTGCGAAGTTTGCTTTGTAGCCCATTTTCTGGCTGCCTGGGACCCAATACCCGAGATAGACATACGGTAGATTAGCTTCTTGCGCGATACGGATGTGATCAAGGATCAAGTAGGTGCCAAGGCTGTGGCGCTCGAGGTCTGGATCGAAAAACGAATAGACCATGCTTAGCCCATCCGCCAATACGTCTGTCAGGCCGACGGCGATCAGCTCGTCATTCAATGCATATTCAACCACACGACTGCGAATGGGGGTTTCTTCAATCATCGCTGCGAATTCAAAGACATCCATTTCTGCCATGCCGCCATCGGAATGACGTGCATCTAGATAAGTGCGAAACAAGTCGTACTGGGCCTCAGACGCCCAAGGGGATGTCGCGCGTCTGGATACATCAACATTACGCCGGATAACCCGCTTCTGACTTTTGGTTGGCATGAAGCGGCTGATTTCTATACGGGCGGACAAGCAAGCGGAACATTCTGCGCAAGAAGGGCGGTAAAGGACGTTCTGGGACCGTCTAAAGCCCTGTTGGGATAGGCTGTCATTCAGGTCTTGTGCATTGTCACCTTGAAGTGCTGTGAACAGCTTTCTCTCGGTCCTGCCATCAAGGTACGGGCAAGGTTGTGGTGCCGTCACATAAAACTGGGGCGCTATGGGGAGTGTGTGGCGCATTCAATTCCTTAAGCTTCGATTCAACTTTAGCACACTACCATTGCGTGTAAATGTTTGAATTGCGGGCAATTACCGGCGTGCTTGTTTGTTTAACATGACCGTTCCTAAGACATGGTCGGTTAAACTTTGACCACGCATACTGGCGCACATCAATACAATAGAGACAGCCTGCAGCAAAAAAATACCAATACTTATAGTATAGCCAAGCGTGTGAAGTGCGGCTTCAGTCAAATCAAGGCGCGCACCGGTGCGATTGCGCAGCTCGATCGATACAAGCCTCATACCCCATGTGGCTGATCCGTTGGCGATGCTAATTGTACGGTAAGCAAAACCAATCACCAGCCACATCAGTGGCCAAAAGAAGATGCCTAAGAAGCCTGTAAATGGCAGTAAAATAAGGCAAATACCCAAGATAATGACCGCATCTAGGACCCATGCAAAAAGCCGCTTGGCAGGAACGTTTTCGTAGAAAGCGGATTGGGTAATTGGATCTGGTAGGTGTGTCATTGTTTCACTCGGGTTAGGGGAGAATTGCCTCAGCCCCGTGTAGGGGCTGAGGGCTACTAAGTTCAAGGTTCAGACTATGCTGCTGTGTCACCTTTGTCAGACGAACCAGCTCGATCATCCATGAACTGATCAAACTCAGCTTTGTCTTTTGCATCACGCAAGCGTTCGAGGAAAGATTCAAAGTTGTTTTGCTCTTCCTCGAGACGACGAAGCGTATCTGCTTTGTAAGCGTCAAAAGCTGAATTACCTGTTGGTTTCATTGCATGCATGGCATGACGTCCCATGCCGTTTGAGGTGCGGTGTGATTTCGAAAACATACGTTTGCTCCAGATCATATATAGCAAGAGGGCTAAACCAACGGGCCAACAAAAGATGAAACCCAACACCATGGCCGCGATCCATGCGCCTTTGCCTTTTTCATCCAGCCAGTTTTCAGACCGGGCGAACCAGCCAAGGGTCTGAGCTGTTGGTGCGTTTGTGGATAAGGATGTCATTTTGATGCCTTTCATCTTGGGTTGAAAACTAAATGTGAGACGCAATGTAAATGCGCCTTACATTAATTAAGATGGCTATTGCGGAGGTTTACGCAAGGCTTAATGTGAATGTTTTTTACATTAACTTAATTCATAAGGTTACTGGTTTGTTAGTTCCGAAATTTCTTCAATGTAAAAGCTGAAAATGTGCTCTCGTGCCCCCGCTGAGTTCTAAGTATTTGAGTCGGAGGGTATGTAATTCCTAACCTCAGAGGCGGCATTGGCCAAATTACCTTCTTCTATCGGAATACCGGCCCCAAGGGCTTCCAGGTGAGCGTGTAGGCACTTTTGACCTTTGTTTATGTTCGTAAAGTGAAACCTTGCCTCGTAGCGTGTAACTGCCATTGACCTAACGATGTTGGCAGTCAAAGTAGGAGTATGAGTTTTGAAGCTGAACTGACCCGCTGCCCGCGCCCTTTTAACCCTGAACGTGGGGCAGAAACGGCTGCTTTGGTTCATGGGGTCGCCCCCGCCATTTCAGCTTTGATAGTGGGTGCAACCGGCAGCAGTCCTTATTTGGCAAACTTGGTTGCGAAAGAAGCGGATTGGATTGCTTCAGCCTTTGATAATCCGAATTCTGCGGTTGAGACAGAATTGGCCGCATGTTTGTATTGTGGCTATGATGTTGTCGGTTCACGGCTTCGCCAAGCAAAGCGCAGGATCGCTTTGTTAACTGGCTTGGCTGATCTTGGCGGGGTCTGGTCCTTGGAAGAAGTCACCGGAACGCTTAGCCGATTTGCCGATACGGCCACCACCGCTGCAATGCGTGCCTCGATAGCTCAGCAAATTAAGCGCGGAAAATTACCTGGCCAGGACGAAAACGACATCGAAACAGCGGGCGGTATGGTTGCGCTTGCTATGGGTAAGATGGGTGCGAATGAGTTAAATTATTCGTCAGACATTGATCTGATTTGTTTGTTTGATGAAACTCGGTTTGATGCAAACGACTTTGCCGACGCACGTATGGCGTTTATTCGTGCGACCCGTGCAATGACCGCTTTGCTTAGCGACCTTACAGGTGAGGGGTATGTGTTTCGTACAGATCTACGTTTGCGCCCTGATCCCTCGGCAACGCCCGTATGCATCGCCATGGAGGCGGCAGAGCGGTATTATGAAAGTCTTGGGCGCACTTGGGAGCGTGCGGCCTTTATCAAGGCGCGCTCCGCGGCTGGCGACATAAAGGCCGGTGATAGGTTCCTGAAAACATTGGGGCCCTTCGTTTGGCGCAGGCATCTGGATTTTGCAGCTATCCAAGATGCACATGATATGCGTTTGGCTATTCGCCAGCACAAAGGATTGGGCGGACAGATCACCTTGGCTGGTCATAATATGAAGCTGGGGCGCGGTGGCATTCGTGAGATCGAGTTCTTCACCCAGACGCGCCAACTGATTGCGGGTGGACGCGATCCGGAATTGCGGATGAAGGGAACCCGCGAAGGGTTGGCTGGGCTGGCGCAGAAGGAATGGATCGCACCTGAGTTGGCGAAAACCCTGTCTAATCACTATGTGGCGCACCGTACGGTCGAGCACCGCTTGCAAATGGTTCGCGATGCTCAAACGCACAATTTGCCAACTTCGGAAGCCGAATTTGATCGCCTTGCAGCACTGATGGATATGAACTGTTCAGATCTAGAGGCGGATATTCATCGTCGCCTAAGTGAAGTTCATGACGCGACAGAGGGGTTCTTTGCGCCTAACGCCGTGGCCGCGGTGCAAGAACAAATTCTTGATCCTGAGATTATGGAGCGCTGGCGGACCTATCCTGCTTTGCGTAGTGAGAGGGGAGCGGCCGTATTCGAACGGATCAAGCCAGCGATCGTCACGCGCCTTGCCCAAGCCGCAAAACCCCAAGAAGCGTTATTGGCTTTGGATGGGTTTTTGCAGGGGTTACCTGCAGGCGTTCAATTGTTTTCTCTATTCGACGCTAATCCTCAGTTGGTTGAATTGTTGGTTGATATTGTCAGCACGTCGCCTGCCTTGGCCCAATATTTGTCGCGCAATGCGTCCGTCTTTGATGCTGTTATTGGCGGGGATTTTTTCAGCGAATGGATTGGCCAAGCATCCTTACAGTCGGATTTGAGGGAGTTTTTGGATCGCGAAAGTGATTATGAAGCCAAGCTTGATACTGCGCGGCGGTGGACGAAAGAGCTGCATTTTCGGATCGGGGTGCATTTATTGCGCGGATTGATCGATACAAAAGAAGCGGGCGTTCAATACAATGATCTTGCCCGTGCTGTGGTGGGTGCGATCTGGCCGGCAGTGGTTGAAGAATTCGCGCGTCGGTATGGCCCGCCTCCGGGGCGCGGGGCTGTAGTCCTTGGTATGGGTTCACTAGGCGCGGGGATGTTAAACACTGGTTCCGACCTTGATTTGATCGTCATCTATGATCCCGCAAACGTGGAAATCTCTCAGGGGCCACGACAACTGGCAACCAGATCTTATTACGCGCGCTTAACACAGGCGATGATCACGGCCTTAACTGCACCGATGGCCCAAGGTCGCTTGTACGAAGTTGATATGCGTCTGCGTCCGTCTGGAAACCAAGGGCCCGTGGCAACCAGTTGGGCTAGTTTCCAAGATTACCAACGCCACAATGCATGGGTTTGGGAACACCTTGCCCTAACTCGAGCCGACTATGTAGCAGGCCCTAGTGATCTTGGGCGCGATATTGAGGTCTTTAGGCGGGGTATCCTTAATTCCCCGCGCGATGCCAAGACTGTTTTGGCAGAGGTCGCCAGTATGCGAGCACGGATCGCCACGGCGAAGCCACCTGAAAGCATCTGGGATCCCAAGATTGGCGCAGGTCGTATGCAGGATATTGAACTATTCGCACAGGCGGGCGCATTGCTAAATGGTTCGCCTGCTCGTGAAACAATGAGTGGATTGCAGGCATGTGTCGCGCACGGCTTAATCGATGACGCCGACAGACAGGTTTTGCAGGCCAGCTATGACAAGTGTTGGGCGTTACAATTGGCCTCGCGATTACTTTCCAACGGTGTATTGAGACCTGAAGACATTGGCGAAGGCGCAATGGCGTTCGTCTGCCGTACAATGGGCTATGACGACTTGATCACGCTGGAATTTGCATTGGTGGACCACTTTGAAGCTGCAAAAGATGTGATAGAACGTGTTGTTGGTTCTGGTGAGGATAAGGTTGATCGATGAGAAAAGGTGATATGAACGATCCAAAGGGTCTTATCTATGAGGCCTATCGGATGGATGGCATCACTAAAAGCGAATGCCGAACGATCTTTTTAGATTGGGCGCTGAGCCTTCCTATGGAGCAGGATACTGGGCAGACACTGCGGTTGTTATTGGTTCAGTACGGCGAGCCAACCCCAGATCACCCAATGAGTGAGGTGATGCGTGAAGGGATGGCCGGGATGTCCGCGCCGCGCCGACGCGGTGGTTGGCGTTCAAGAATACGCCCAAGCTAAGGCCCATAAAAACAAGAGCAATTTCTTGAAGAACCTCGAATAGGTCTCGAAAAACTTCACAGAAATGCAGCTAACTTGTCGCAATACTGCCTCAATTGAGGGTCAAATATGTCCTAAGCAAATGAGAGTTGCTGATGAATTTCGGCCGGAGGACAACATGAGAATTTTGAAATTGGTTATGATGCTGGGTTTGGGTGCAATGGTATCTGCATGTGCATCAGTCGACACAGCAACGCGCAACGCAAGGTTTGAGCCAGAGACTGTTGCATTCGCTCAGACGATGCCATCAGTCCGCGTTGGTGAAATTAATGTAATTGTTCCCGAGAGACTTAAAGTATCCGAACGTAATAGCTACCTTCCTGGTGGCGACATTGTTTGGCGTGGCGACGCTGCTGGCAATCGCCATGAGCAAGTGAAGGCGATCTTTGACGCGGGCTTCCAAAAAGGGACTGAAGAGCTTGATGGTGCTGTTACTATTGGCTTGGATGTTCGTGTCGAACGCTTTCACGCACTGACTGAGAAGGCACGCTATACGACAGGTGGAATTCACTCGATCATATTCGCGATGCAGATTCGTGACCTTTCAACAGGCGCCGTAATTGGCGAGCCGCGCACAATCAAAGCTGATCTGGACGGGCTTGGAGGCCAAAGAGCAATTGATGCAGAGGCAAAGGGCCTAACGCAGAAAGTTCGCATTACACAACATTTGGCTAACGTAATTCGTCAAGAATTAGGGACGGCTAGCGGCTATGAGAACCCAAAATTGGGCTTCATGCAGACACTGAACAATATCTAAGCTTCCCCCAAGGGGCAAAGCAGACTAGAGGGGGCGCTATGACAGCGCCCCTTATTGATGATATCACCCGCCCCGTAGTACGGCTTATGCCTAAAGCAAACGCACGTGCCATCCGCCATGGTTTCCCATGGGTCTATGCTAATGAGATGGTTACAGACCGTCGCACCAAGGCATTGGCCCCTGGTGCTTTGGCGGTTTTGCAAGATGAATTGCGCCAGCCCCTTGGTTTGGTTTCGGTAAATCCGAACTCCAAAATCATCGCACGCGTTCTGGATACTGACCCAGATGCACAGTTGGATCATGCCTGGTTTGTAGCGAAAATCGCACGCGCGCTCAAATTGCGTGAGCAATTGTTTGATGCCCCATTCTACCGCTTGATCCACGCAGAGGCAGATGGCCTTCCTGGTGTTGTTATTGATCGCTTTGGCGACACTTGCGTGATCCAACCGAACGCGGCTTGGGCCGATACCCATTTGCCAATGTTGGCGGCCGCGGTGGCAGAAGTGACAGGTATCAGCAATATTTTGAAAAATGCTGCTGGACGTACACGTGCTTTGGAAGGGCTGGATGACGAATCTGGTGTTGTCATAGGTTCTGCACCTGAAGGTCCGATCCCTGTTACGATGAACGGCGCAACCTACATGGCCGACCTTATTGGTGGTCAGAAGACGGGACTGTTCTTTGATCAACGCCCAAACCACGAATTTGTTTCACGCCTTTCCAATGGCGCGCGTGTCTTGGACGTGTTCAGCCACGTTGGCGGATTTGGTTTGGCCGCTTTGGCTGGCGGTGCTGCATCAGCAATGGCCGTTGACGGTTCTGCACCTGCACTTGATCTCGCAACACAAGGTGCTGCGGCCGCAGGATTTGGCGACAAGTTCAGCACACGCAAAGGCGATGCATTTGATGTTTTGACATCTTTGCGCGCTGAAGGTGCCAAATTTGACGTCATTATCTGTGATCCACCAGCCTTTGCACCATCACGTCAAGCTGTAGAAGCCGGTTTGCGCGCTTATGAACGTATTGCGCGCCTCGCAGCACCATTGGTGGCCGAAGATGGTATTTTGGGTCTCTGCTCGTGTTCGCACGCGGCCGATCTTGCGCAGTTCCGCGCGGCATCTGTTCGTGGCATTGGTCGCGGTGGGCGTCGTGCATCGTTGATCCACACTGGCTTTGCTGGCGTGGACCACCCGTTGCTTCCGCAATTGTCGGAAAGTGGATACCTTAAGGCATTGTTCTTCCGTCTATGAGAATCTTCCTCGACGCGTGCGTATTATTCCCGACAGTCACTCGTGAGATGTTGCTGGGGGTTGCACGCGCC
Organism: Paracoccaceae bacterium; assembly: GCA_023955215.1. Lineage (GTDB taxonomy): Bacteria > Pseudomonadota > Alphaproteobacteria > Rhodobacterales > Rhodobacteraceae > Ascidiaceihabitans. Next base: position 7,493 of record JAGSGK010000039.1, on the reverse strand, counting down.
GGGGTTTTCGAACCTCAATGGTCGCCGCGTGTCCTAGAAGAATGGGCCCGCGCGACGTTGAAAATTGGATCTGAGGCCGAAGTATTCGCGCGCGGCGAAATTGCGCTATTGAATGCAGCGTGGCCAAGGGCCGAAATCATGCCAAACCCCGGCCTTCAAGCGCGACTTTGGTTGCCCGATCCAAATGACATTCATGTGCTGTCAGCCGCTATCACGGGATCAGCAGATTCGATCATGACGGTCAATGCCAAGGATTTTCCTCGTAATATTTTGGCTGAAGAAGGTCTGACACGTATCGATCCTGATAGTTACCTGTACCAAGTTTGGCAGGCGTCACCCGAAGTCGTTAGCTCGGTCGCCGAAGGAGTGCTTGCAACTGCGCGCAAATTGTCTGGAGAAGATTGGCAAATGCGCAACTTGTTCAAAAAAGCCCGTCTGCCACGGATCGGAAAAGCGTTAGCTTAGCTGCGCTATTAGCGCTCTTTGGTTTCCAAAAAGAAACGGGCAATGCACTCGACGCCGCAACCACCTTTGGAAATGTCGGAAATGCAACCTATGTGATGCGAAGCTGAGGTGTATGCGGGATTAAGCATTATCGTCTGTATCACTGACCTAAGGGAATCCCATGGCTTATAAAACTGACATTCAGATCGCACGTGAAGCGACAAAGTTGCCGATCCAAGAGATTGGCGCAAAGCTGGGAATTTCCAGTGATGACCTTCTGCCGTACGGCCACGACAAGGCCAAAGTAAGCCAAGATTTCATCAACTCGGTTCAGGACCGCGAAGATGGTAAGTTGATCCTTGTGACTGCGATCAACCCAACGCCCGCTGGCGAAGGTAAAACCACAACCACGGTTGGTTTGGGTGACGGTTTGAACCGCATCGGCAAAAATGCATGTGTTTGTATCCGCGAAGCATCGCTAGGTCCAAACTTTGGGATGAAGGGCGGGGCCGCTGGTGGTGGCCATGCGCAAGTTATCCCAATGGAAGAAATGAACCTTCACTTTACAGGTGACTTCCACGCGATCACATCCGCGCACTCATTGCTGTCTGCGATGATCGACAACCACATCTATTGGGGCAACTCACTAGATATCGACACACGCCGCGTTGTATGGCGCCGCGTTGTTGATATGAATGATCGCGCGTTGCGCCAAATCACAGCATCCTTGGGTGGCGTTTCCAACGGCTTCCCACGTGAAACCGGTTTCGACATCACGGTTGCCTCCGAAGTTATGGCCATTTTGTGCCTGTCCAAAGACTTACAAGATTTGCAAAAACGCTTGGGTGACATGATCGTGGCTTATCGCCGTGACCGCACACCAGTATTTGCACGTGACATCAAGGCTGATGGTGCGATGACTGTTCTGCTGAAAGACGCAATGCAGCCAAACATTGTACAAACGCTCGAGAATAACCCAGCTTTCGTACACGGTGGTCCATTCGCGAACATCGCACACGGCTGCAACTCTGTCATCGCAACCACCACAGCTTTGAAATTGGCTGACTATGTTGTGACCGAAGCGGGCTTTGGTGCTGACTTGGGTGCTGAGAAGTTCATGAATATCAAATGCCGCAAAGCGGGCTTGGCCCCATCGGTTGTTGTTTGTGTTGCAACCGTTCGTGCGATGAAAATGAACGGTGGCGTTGCTAAGGCTGATCTTGGTCCCGAAAACGTTGCTGCGGTTCAGGCCGGTTGTCCAAACCTTGGACGTCACATCGAAAACCTTAAGTCATTCGGTGTTCCGGTTGTGGTTGCGATCAACCACTTTGTCACTGACACAGACGCCGAAGTTCAAGCGATCAAAGACTTTGTATCCGAGCAAGGCGCAGAAGCCATCTTGTCACGTCACTGGGAACTTGGTTCTGAAGGGTCTGCTGATTTGGCGAAACGCGTTGCTGAAATCGCAGATGCTGATGTTGCAAACTTTGCTCCGATCTATCCTGATGAAATGTCATTGGCAGATAAGATCCAAACTGTTTGCAAACGCATTTACCGCGCGGATGAAGCATTGATGGATCAAAAAATCCGCGATCAGCTTAAGCAGTGGGAAGACCAAGGGTACGGTCATCTGCCAGTATGTATGGCCAAAACACAATATAGCTTCTCAACTGATCCGACCTTGCGTGGTGCACCAACTGGTCACTCTGTGCCTGTACGCGAAGTGCGCCTAAGTGCAGGTGCCGGTTTCGTCGTAGCGGTCTGCGGTGAAATTATGACGATGCCAGGCTTGCCACGTGTACCATCAGCAGAAAACATCATGCTGAATGACAAAGGCGAAGTCGAAGGCTTGTTCTAAGTCACAATTGAGAGCGATAAGGGTTAAAGCCCTTGTCGCTCTCAATGAGCCCAATTGGGTTGCCCTTGCCAGCGGTTGGGGTCTTTTTAGTCTAAAGAAACCAAAAGGAATTGCGCAATGGCGGCAACGGTTATTGATGGAAAGGCCTTTGCGGCCGATGTGCGTGGTCAAGTTGGGGAACATGTAACCCGCTTGAAAACTGATCACGGGATTACACCGGGTTTGGCTGTGGTTCTGGTGGGTGCAGACCCCGCGTCTGAAGTTTATGTCGCGGCAAAGCACAAACAGACTGTTGAAGTTGGAATGAACAGCTTTGAACACAGACTTCCAGCAGATGTCTCCGAGGAGGTCTTGTTTGGCCTTATTGATAAACTAAATGCTGACGATAGTGTTCACGGTATTCTTTGCCAATTCCCTGTGCCTGATCACTTAGATGAGCGCGCAGTTGTTGCGCGCATCGACCCGTCGAAAGACGTCGATGGCCTTAGCGTTGTTAATGCGGGTCTTCTGGCCAGCGGGGAGACCGGACTGGTCTCTTGCACGCCGCTTGGTTGCCTGATGCTTCTGCGTGATCAGATTGGCAACATGTCCGGAAAAAACGCCGTGGTTATTGGTCGCTCAAACCTGTTCGGTAAGCCGATGGCGCAGCTGTTGTTGCAAGAGAACTGTACAGTGACAATTGCCCACTCTCGGACGAGTAACTTGGCAGAGGTTTGTGCCCGTGCTGATATCCTAGTTGCTGCTGTAGGGCGCGCAGAGATGGTGCAAGCTGATTGGGTTAAACCAGGTGCCGTTGTCATTGACGTTGGTATCACACGCACACCGCATCCCGATAAACCGGGTAAAAGCAAACTATTGGGTGACGTCGATTACGCGCAAGTTTCGGCCGTTGCTGGTGCCATTACACCTGTTCCGGGTGGCGTTGGACCGATGACAATCGCGTGCCTTTTGGCAAACACGATCACGGCATGTTGCCGTGCAAATGGTTTGGCTGAACCAGAAGGCTTAACAGCGTAAGCCTTCTGCAGGGCAGTAGTGTTAGCTGCCCTGCACTTTATATGTAGTGATTGAATGCGCGTGCCGGCCGTAACAGATCTAGAAAAATTCAATCCATGATTGTTGCTGCTGCCAAATTTCCACTTCTGCTTTGTTTTTGCTCGAAAAACCTCATCAGAGGTTGTGAATTTTGAAGGTGGCGTTAAAGTGCGTCAATTGTTTGAATTCTATGACTTGAGTCAAAAATTGCTTTTTAGAAAAATACGAGTAGAGCGTTTCGATTTTGAAAGCTCGCCCCAAATTAAAACACTCTTGATGCGGTTGGGTTTGCTAACTGTAGTGGGAGTTTTTCTGACAATAGCCGGCCCGTTTGGGACATATAGGTCTGGCGAGACGATACAGCGCTTTGTCTATTGGTTTGCATTGAGCGCTGTCAGTGTTTCAATTGCTTTGTGCATTCAAAATGTGCTCCGAAAATGCGGAAGAGAATGGCATGTTCTTATTAGGGAGAGCATCGTTATCTTAGGAACAACCATTCTATTCACTCCATTTCTATGGGTGTGGACCTTTCACCGCTATCCTGGGCCATTGAATGATCCCCCGACAGTTTTTTGGATGACATCTGTTGTTTTGGCGATTTGTATTTCGGTTAGTATCTTTCGGCACGGCATCTCGTTTTTTCTAAAACAAGCGGGCGTTGCAGAGACAGAAAATCCAAAGGTCGCCCGACTAATCCGGCGATTGCCCGAAAGCTTCAGTGGTCGAATAATCCACTTGGCAATCGACGGACATATTGTTCAAGTTATTACTGACGTTGGTACCTTTGACCTGCGAATGCGTTTTTCAGATGCGGTAGATGAAGTTTCAGAAATTAAAGGTGCTTGTGCGCATCGTTCTCATTGGGTTGCACTAGCGGAAATCACTGGAATCATAACCGTCAAAGGGCGACCATGTTTGGTATTGTCAAACGGTGACAAGGTTCCGGTTAGCCGAAAATATGAAACTGAGTTGGAAGCCCTCGGCGTTCTTTAACAACCAGTCGGTATTTCACTACCGTGGTTTTAAATCTAATATCATTTTCTGAATGGTTTTGGCTGGAGTTAAATCAGCAGTCACAGGGGCTGCGTCGATGGCGGACTCCACATCTTTGACTAAAATGCCGATTGTATTGTCGTCTTTATAGCCATCTCTTGCGAATTCGATTTTGTCGAAACCTGATGCTAACCAATTCTGCCCTGATGAGGTATGAATGAGACCCAGCATTGCTTGTTCGTCCAACCCAGCATCATCCGCCCAGTCCAAAACCATCCGCGTCATTGCGGTATGTGAAGCGGCCAACATGTTGTTTAAAACTTTGGCCTGCATACCCGAACCAAACGCACCCATGCGGTGGAAGTTTGTGCCCATGGATGCAAACAACATTTGGGCATCATCTAAGTCAGTTTTTGCGCCACCGAGCATAAAACTTAGCTCTGCTCGTTCTGCCGCGATCTGTGCACCAGACATAGGGGCATCAATCAGCACAATGTTTTCAGGAATGCGTGTGCGCAGGCCACGGACATATCTGGGAGAAAGCGTAGAGCAAATTATGATCCGTTCCAGCTTGGGCGCAGAGTCGACAAAACCTTGGACATTGAAAAGTACGTCGTCAGTTTGATCGATATCGCGCACCACTGTTATCAAAGTGCTAAGGTCTCGAGAGAACCGCTGTGGATCAGTTGTGATCCAATCAGAGTCGCGGTCGACGACATCAAAACCTTTAGCGCGTAAGCCCATGCTGCGAAGGGAAGCAAGCATGGGCTTCCCCATACGGCCGCATCCAGCCAGGCCAATCATTTGACGATGGTCTCGTCTTTGACGAACATATTTGCCCACGCACGATCAATCAGTTCTGGTGTCATTTGATAAGGAATGCCCTCAAACTCGCAGATCGAGATCATTTGATCGATTAGAAAGATTGGTTGGTAGTTTGCATATACATTGTCGATCGTTGGATATTTGACCTTCAAAAGATGGATTAACGCGGCTTCGTTCAATGGCATCTTCTTTTTCTTCGCAACCAAGGAGAAAATTTTCAGATAGTTGGCTTGATTTGGGCCGTCGATTTTAATTTTGAAGAAAATTCGACGCAAAGCGGCTTGGTCAAAAATTTCATTCGGATGGAAGTTGGTTGAAAATATGATCAATGTGTCGAACGGCACTTCGAATTTCTCGCCTGACTGCAGCGCTAGAATATCTTTGCTTTCTTCCAGTGGCACAATCCAACGGTTCACAAGCGATTGCGGTGATTCAGCCTGACGGCCAAGGTCATCGACGATAAAGATACCGCCAGTCGACTTCAACTGAAGAGGGGCCTGATAGGTTTTAGCGGTCGGGTTGTAAACGAGATCAAGCATGTCCAAGGATAGCTCACCACCGGTGATAACGGTTGGGCGTTCACAGCACACATAGCGCGTGTCAAACTTACCAGATGTTCTGCGTAGCTTGGTTGGGTCGTCAACGTCGTCCTCAACTGAACTATGCACGATTGGATCGTAAACGGTAATCACCTGACCTGCATATTCGATTGCGCGTGGCACATATACTTTGTCACCAAGCGCGTCGCGGATACCGTTAGAAATACTGGATTTCCCGTTGCCTGGGGGACCATACATTAGGATTGATCGTCCAGCAGATACAGCAGGGCATAAATTGCCGATAAGCTCATCAGGCAAAACAAGGTGGCCCATCGCATTCGTCAACATGTCACGGCTTACCATGAGGTTACGGATGGATTGGCGTTTCACCTGTTCACGGTAGACATCCAAAGGCACCGGCATTGCACCAAAATATTCAGACTGGGACAAGGCATCTAGGGCGCGGGCTTTGCCGGCGTCCGTCAACTGATATCCCATTTCATTTCCGTTGTTGGCATTCAAGGTACCCGTTGCTTCGACCAAACGCTGATCGCGGGCCATGTCTACCAACTCTTGGGTCACTTGAATGGGCAAGCATACTGCGGCAGCAAGTTCCGTGACCATATCCACGTTTTTTCGGAACATGGTTTTGATCAGGATGTCGCGCATCATGACGACGGGCAACTGCATTTCGTGTATTTGCTTGGGGGCAGGGGGTGCCATGACAGCAGTGGTCTGCATATTCATTATTTTGCCTCAACAGTTTTGCTTGGTTGAGCACTATCAACCTAATCGGTCAACAATATGGCTTGATAACGATTATTGTTTGGTTCTCAGTTGGATCCGTGAACCAATCCAAGAGCTAGATAACAAGCAAGCGTAGACGCCAGCGCAAGCCCCATCGGGAATTTCTTGCCTTGATCCCAACTGAGCCAATGTGGTGCTAGACGGCGCAGAGGAGTGTGTTTTACCAAACGGTAAGCCGCGACAGAAGCCAACATGATGATGCAAAACAATGGTATCAGCATACGAACGTCACCCTGCGCGACAAACGGGGCAGCTACGGCGATAAATTTGCTGTCACCTGCACCCATTGCACCCGCTGCATTTAAGATGATGCCGACCACCAATACTATGGCCAGTTGGGCGAACCGCCATAGATAGACGTCAAACGGCAGTGCAATCAAGCCAATGGCTATGAATACGGCTCCCAAAGCGAGAACTGCCTGATTTGTGATGCGCATTTCGCGCATGTCCGTGAAAGCCACGTAAAGGCAGATTGGCAACACAAATGGCAGGAACCACAAGGCAGAGTATGTCGTAATAGTCATCATGGATCAGCCGTTTTTGCTACCGTTGTCTAGAGCGCGTAACGAACGCACGGCCGCTTCAAAGTGTTGTGGATGCGTTTCAATCGCATCGCGCAGCAGGCTTTTACCGGTTTCGACATCACCTTGTTTCACGGCGGACAGTGCCATCGTGTGTAACAGTTGCGCACGTTCAGTTTGATCCATTGGGATCACTGGCAAGGTATAGTTGCCTTGTGCGCTGCGGGCGAGAATGAGGTTATTTTTTGCAGTGAATAACCCCGGGTCCTGACGAACCGCATCGCCAAACAATCGTTCGGCGGCTTTGAATTCGCCACGGCTCAGTTTCGAGTAACCCCAGTTGTTCATGATACTGCCAGGACGAGTTGTCAGGCCTGCAGCAGTTTCGTAGAAACTGTCGGCTTTTTTCCACTCTTTGTTGCTGTCAGCGATGATTGCTTCAAGGCGGTAGCGTTTGAATGTTTCGTGTGT
>JAGSGK010000281.1 GCA_023955215.1 Paracoccaceae bacterium | reverse complement strand
GTTGTGTCGCCCAAGCCAACAGTGTTCGCAGTTGCGAAAATACGGAAGAACGGGTGAGGGGTGATCACTTTGTTTTGGTCAAGCAATGTGAGCTTGCCGTCTTTTTCCAAAACGCGCTGGATCACAAACATAACGTCTGCGCGGCCCGCATCATATTCATCAAACACGATCGCGGTTGGGTTGCGCAGCGCCCATGGCAGGATGCCTTCTTGGAAGTCTGTTACCTGTTTGCCGTCTTTCAATTTGATGGCGTCTTTACCTATCAAATCAATACGAGAGATATGGCTATCCAAGTTCACACGAACAGAGGGCCAGTTCAAACGGGACGCAACTTGTTCGATGTGCGTTGATTTACCTGTGCCATGATATCCTTGGATCATCACGCGGCGGTTGTGGTTAAAACCTGCAAGGATCGCTAGTGTTGTATCGGGATCAAACTTGTAGGTGCTGTCCTCTTCAGGAACGCGTTCTGTGCGGTCGGCAAAGCCTTTGACAACCATATCCGTATCAATGCCAAAGACGTCACGAACAGAAATATCCTGCTCTGGTTTTGCGTTGATATCCATTGCGTTGTCGGCCATGCGCGTCGTCCTTCAATATATATGTAGTGGCCTCAAATAGGGCCGTACCTCGTGGTGCAACATATCTTTCACAAGGACAAGGGGAAGGGCCAATAACGTGACCTGAATGAGGCCAGTTCGCAGCAACATCGTCTAAGTGGAGATATATTCGAGTAGTCTAGCTAGGGCGATTGGGCAGGGGATAAAGGCTGCCCAATCGATTTTGTGGCCGAGACGTAGGTCAGTCTTTAAAGCTGCGGCTGCCCTTTAGTTGGTCCCACGCCCATACAACTTCTTGCAATTGTTCTTCTTGAGAGCGGTCGCCACCGTTCATGTCGGGGTGAAGAATTTTAATCAGCCCTTTGTAAACTTTGCGAATTTCGGGTTTGGTCGCGTTGTCAGCGACTTCCAAAATCTCAACAGCGCGGCGTTCCATTGGTGGTAGTTTTTTACCAACAGTTCCGCCCTTACGGCCCGGGTTCTGGGTGGAATTGGCACCCAAAACTTGATGAGGGTCCTCAATACCCAAACGTGCCCATGCGCGGGCTTCGGGGTCTCCGATGGGTTTGGTTGGGCGTTCCCATACCTTATCCTCTGACTGCTGGGCGTTGATTTCCGCCTCAGTGGTGCCGTCAAAAAAGTTCCATTTTAAATTATATTCACGCACGTGCGCTTGGCAGAACCAAAAGAAATCATCGAGCACGTCTGGTGCTTTGGGTGCGCGGTACTTGCCAGCTTCCTGACAGGTGTCGTGATCGCACAAGCGCGTCGATGTCTCGGACGCACCGGACATGCCGCGGCGACCGCGGGGATTTTTCTTTTTCGAGGTGGATACGGACATATCGAATCCGAATGGATCGGGCTTTGGCATCAGTTGGACCTTTTCGACTCTAGCGATACACCTTAGAAGAATGGTTGGCAGTGTGAAGGGGCTAGGAACAAAATGAGCGAAAAAATGTCTGTTGCAAAAGAGATTGAAATGCGTCTGCGTGAGGGATTAGCACCACATTCGGTGGAGGTTGTTGACGATAGCGAAAGTCATCGCGGCCATTCTGGGTTCCAAGAAGGCGGGGAGAGCCATTTTAATGTGATGGTCCGCGCGGCTGCATTTGAAGGCAAATCACGCATCGCGCGCCACCGTTTGGTGCACAGCACTTTAGGCCCCGAATTGATCGGGCGTATCCATGCCTTAGCACTGGATTTAGACGTTTAAACTATACGTTAAGTATCTGAATTTGCGGATGAACGGCGATTTGCAAGGGATTGCAACGAGTCCGTCATTCCTGCCACCTCACTGGTCTCTTCCACGCCATTGTCGACCAGCATTTGCGTGGCACCCTCACCACCGGCAGGGTGCTCGGAATCTACAGAATCCATGGAATCCACCATATCACCAGCGTCCAACTCGGTGCTTTGATCAGCCACGATAGGCGCGACAAGCACCTCAGGTGAGAAGGCCGCTACGTTGTCCATGCGGGGTTTGCGGAACACCAAAACATTGCGCCACTCGGTGGTCGAGCCGGTGAGGCCAACGCGTTCGGTTGAGGGCAAAGTTTCGGCGCGTTGAAATTCCCAACCCTCATCACCCATCCGGTTCATCAGGTCTTCGACAGCGTTGGAAAAACGCGCTTCTGGGCCTTTAATGCCCTTAGCCTTAAGGCCTTTAGTCGGGGCTGGAATAACGCGATATTGATATATGGACATGACGCACCTTTGGAATTCAGCCGCAGATATAGCAGGGGCGGGATGCAGGTAAAAGCCCCTGAAATGGACGTAAATGCAACGTCGGTATTGCGTCGGTATCACGTCGGTATTTGGTCTGTGGGCCTGGCTGTAATTGCTCAGCGCGAAATCCGTTCAAATTTCGGTGCAGGTTAACAGAAGACTTCAAGAATTTGGCAGGTGCGGTAAATCGAATGCACTCAAAAAGTATCTGAGGACAAGTAGGAGGTTTGAAGATTTTGAACGAAAATAGCCCCGGTGATTAAGGCCGCTACAACCACCCTTTGGTACGCAAATTGCACGGACAACTTAATTAGTTTGATCGTTGTGCCGTTGAACAAGGCAGTGACGAGCGGTAGCGCAGTAGGAAAACCAAATGGCTGTTTCATATAGCGAAGTGCTTTATCTTGGCAATTTTGCCGATGCCGATCCGGATGAAAATTCGATGCAGGTTGACAATGCTTCGACTTATTTGGGCACATTCGGATCTGCGAGCACCCCCTTGTTTCATCAAGATTTGGTTGTTGCCTATGATGATCCCAATAACAACGGAATTGGTACCAACAATCCACAGAGTACCACGGACAACATTTCATATGATTTAGGCGCTGGTACAGTAACGACCCAAGTAGACTCGTTAGAAGTCGCAAACGTCTATGTTGTCTATATGGACGGATCGACAGGAACCTTTGATAACGTTGTTTTGTATCAGGATGTCCTAGGAAACCTTTTCTTAACCAACTCAAACTTTGCCGGTACGGATCTGAACCGCCCTGGGTCTGGTGGGATTCAAGCCATCAACGTGAATTCGATATCTGGGCAGGCATACACAGGTCTTTACCAAAACGCCTTACAGAGTTTTGTGTGTTTTGCGGCAGGAACGATGGTCCGCACTTCTGAGGGTGATCGTCGCGTTGATCAAATCCAGATTGGCGACCTTGTCGAGACGTTGGACAATGGCGCGCAGCCCGTGCGGTGGGTCGGTGTGCAGAACGTGGCGCTAACCGATAAGTTATGTCCAGTGAAGATACGCGCTGGCGCGTTGGGTGCTAATTTACCCAGCAGTGATTTACTGGTGTCCCAACAGCACCGGATGCTGGCAAGTTCAAAAGTCGTTCCACGGATGTTTGGCACAAACGAGGTCTTGGTTTCTGCCAAGTCTTTGATCGGTATAGACGGTATTGAGATTTGTAAGGATCTGAAAGCAATAACTTATTGTCATATTCTGTTCGAAGAACATCAAGTTGTCTTTGCCAATGATGCGCCGACAGAAAGTTTGTTGCCGGGACCCCAAGCCATGGCACTTATGGGGGACGAGGCGAAATCGGAGTTATTGGCTATTTTCCCGACGTTTGTATCGCCCCGTTCGCGCAAAAAACCTGCGCGAACGATCCCATTAGGTAAAAAGCAGCGAAAGCTGGCTGAGCGGCATCAAAAGAATG
>JAGSGK010000017.1 GCA_023955215.1 Paracoccaceae bacterium | reverse complement strand
AGTTTTTGAATTCTTCATAAATTGGCTCATTTTTCTACCTTCGACTAAATTGCAAACATCGCTGTACCGCGGGCCGGCCAGTCCACGCGAACTTCATCGCCTGTGCGAATTGAAATTTTAGCCGACATGTGGTGGTTTTGTTCAGATACCTTTACCTCAATACCGCCTTCCAGCAGAACGCTGTAATGGGTTTGATCGCCGAGGTATCCTACGAATGTAACCGTGCCTTTGAGCGAGTTTCTGGCGGTAGGGCTGTCTTTGGAATCGATGGGAAATACCGCAAGTTTTTCGGGCCGAGCAGTTACAGTGACACGGTCTCCAGAGTTATAATCAAAGTGCGATACGATTTTTAGCGTTACGCCATTTTGGACTCGCACTTCAACGACGTTGTCCTCTTGAGACAATATAATGCCGTCAAATTTATTCAGAGCGCCGACAAAATCCGCAATGAACAGGCTGTCTGGTTGCTCGTATAAATCGCGGGGATGTCCGACCTGAACAATCTGGCCAAGGTTCATCACCCCGATCCGGTCTGCCATTGTCATCGCTTCTTCTTGGTCGTGGGTCACAATGATGAACGTCAATCCCAGGGCGCGTTGGATCTTCAAAAGCTCCTGCTGGGTTTCCTCGCGCAGCTTCTTGTCAAGCGCGCCGAGTGGTTCATCCAGCAAAAGCACCTTTGGCCGCTTGACGATACATCGCGCCAAGGCGACACGTTGCCGTTGTCCTCCAGACAATTCCGACGGTTTGCGATCTGCAAAGCCTGACAACTTCACTAGATCCAAGATTTCAGCAACGCGTTTGGTGATTTCTGCTTTCGCGACGCCCTCGCGACGAAGGCCGTAGCCCACGTTTCTTTCGACCGTCATGTGCGGGAAAAGGGCGTATGATTGAAACATCATGTTGATCGGCAAACGTTCAGGGGGGACGCCGACCATGTCCTCGCCATCAACGATAATCTGCCCGCTTGTCGGGGCTTCGAACCCAGCAAGCATTCTGAGCAAGGTCGATTTACCGCTTCCTGAGCCACCCAGAAGGCAGAATACTTCCCCTTGCGCTATGTCCAATGACACGTCTTGAACTGCGGTGACGTCGCCGAACTTCTTTGTGATGTTTTTGAATTGAATGTATGTTGGTCGGGCCGCTTCTTGCTTTGTTTCCATGTCATCGCTCTCCATCTTCACGTCATTGTTCGCCAGTGGGATGCCCAAACAATCGCGGGCATCCCTGGATCTCATTAATTGCCGGTCACAATTTTAGTCCAAGCACGGGTGCGTAGACGCTGTGAGCGAAGTGGAAGGATAAGGTCTGGGAACAATCCATCAAGCACTTCGGCAGATGGATAGATATTTGGATCACCCGTCACGTCAGTATCGATCAGATCAAACGATGCCGCATTACCATTGGCGTAAAACACATAGTTTGAGGCATCTGCGATCACCTCAGGACGCATCATATAGTCAAGAAATTGGTTCGCGGCGTCCTGATTTGGGCCTCCGCCAAGCATGAACATCGCATCAATCCAAATGATCGTTTTTTGCTGTGGGATGCTGTAAAGCACCTCGATGCCATTGTCCGCCTCTCCCGCAGCATATGCGGCAAGGGATGCTTCTCCGCTATATGTCAGCGCGGCACAGATTTCGCCCGTCGCCAGATCATCGACGATCTTAGGGACGTTAAAGTAACGAATATTTGGGCGAACCCCCAACATCAACTCGGTTGCTTCGTCAATTTGTGCGCCGTCATTAGTATCCGGCTCATAGCCAAGATATGTCAACGCGATGCCAAGGATTTCGTTTGGAGAGTCGATGACAGCAAGCCCACATTCGCCAAGTTTTGCAGCGTTTTCGGGTGTGAAGAAATTCGCGAGATCCGACATGTCCGCATCGGGCATAACTTCAGCCACAAGTGCGGGATTGTAGGCAAGACCGATGGTGCCCCACATGTAAGGAATACCATGGACGTTGCCCTCGTCATAGGCCGCGAGCCGTGCGTTGATGGCTGGATCGAGGTTGCCGATGTTTGCCAATGCGTCTTTGTCCAACGTTTGCAACAGCTCGGCCTGTTGGAAACGCTGCATGGAGGGACCACTGCCGAAGACCACATCATACCCTGACCCGCCTGCAAGAATACGTGTCTCCATCGATTCAATTGAGTCGTAGACATCATATATAACGTCAATGCCGGTCTCGGCCTCAAAGTCTTGGATCGTCGATTCACCGATGTAATCGGCCCAGTTAAACACCCGTAGCTCTTGCGCCGTGGCAGGCATTGCGAGTGCGAAAGGTACCACCAATGCTGTAGATATTGCTTTTAAATTTTTAAGACGTGTCATGTTTTTCTCCCTTTTTTGTTGGTTTGCCTTGTTGTTCAGACCCGCCGCAATGGCGAACACGCGGGCACTGCTTCGTTGAAGCTGCGGTTAATCTTCGTACCTGAAAGCAAAATTTGCACAGGCGCGTCATCTTGAAAGGCAGTGCGCGGCTGAAGATTAAAGTGCTTCATCATCATACTATTCCCCTGTCCTGAGTAGAGGTTATTGGTAAATGTCAGGGGTAAAAGTGACGTTTGGGAACGTATAACGTTGAGAATTGCAGATGTATGACACCTCCCTCATCAAATAGTACTCAGGTAAGTCTGCTGCTCTAAGGCGGTCACTTCGGATCTAAACCGGTGATGTTCTTGCCTTTTGCATCCGATAAACAGATCTCGCATCAGTGGGGGGAACAGTATTTTGTTGAGGGTTCCCTGTTCAAACGCATCAATCCCAGCCCCCCAATTGGTAGGGAGGGATGGCAGATCAAGCTCGCCCACATCACCCGTCACGGGGTCAGGTGCTTGCAGTTTGTCCTGAATGCCGATCAATGCACCGCCAAGGATCGCCGTCAGAACAAGGTAAGGATTTGCATCGGCCCCCGCGACACGGTGCTCGATCCGCCGCGCCACAGCGGGGCCGCCCGGAATGCGGATGGCGGACGTGCGGTTTTCATAGGCCCAGGAAACAACGGTCGGGGCATGGCAGCCGGGCAGCATACGACGATACGAGTTTTCGTGGGCTGCAAATATCAGCGTGTTTTCTTGCATGGTATCAATCAATCCAGCAACGGCATGTCGCATTATATCGCTGCCCGCATCGGTGCCATCATCAAACACGTTGCGCCCATCGGCATCAATCAGCGAAAAATGCACATGGAACCCGTTGCCGGGCCTGTTTCCGTAGGGTTTGGCCATAAAGGTCGCCCCCATCCCGTGCTTTTGGGCGATACCGCGCACCAGCTTTTTGAAAAATATCGTGTCATCGGCCGCCTTCAGCGGGTCGGCGACGTGCATCAGGTTGACTTCAAATTGCCCGGCGCCCGCTTCAGCAATCGCGGCGTCCGCCGAAATATCCATGTCCTTACAAGCCGCGTAAACATCGTTGAGAAAGTCACGCTGGTCTTCTAATTCGTCCAAGGCCAAAGGCGTATCAAAGGTCGTACGCTTATTCGTATGTGGACTAAGGGGGGGCGAAAGTTCGCTGCTGTGCAGGTCATAAAGGTAGAATTCAAGTTCCGTTGCGACAACAGGTGTCAAACCCAATTCAGCAAATTTATCCACGACACTTGCTAATGCATAACGCACATCACCCGGAAAGGGATCACCGTCTTCGGTCTGCATCCATAATGGAGCGAGATAAACGTCTTCGCCCAGCCAACTAAGCGGCAATGGGCCACGTCCGGTAAATATGCACACACCGTCCCCGTCCCCGTGCTCATAAACTAGCGGGCTATCCTCGATATCGTTTCCCCAGATATCCATGCTAGTCAACGATTGGGCCATGCGAACTTGCCCGCTCTGGATTTTTTCCAGCTGGTCGATCCCAATTCGTTTGCCGCGTAGCACACCGTTCAAATCGCAGATGCAGCCATAGATATGACCCGAAGTGCTCTTGTTCATAGCGCTAAATTCCCTCTTGGTTTCGGGTCGTTTTTTGTGTGGTCCACGATGAAATATTCGCGCCCATCGAAAAATCTCTTTTGCTCAAAGCCATACAATGACTTTTCCCGAAGCATAGAAATTCGCCAAGTACACTGAATTGAAGCTACCCTTTTCCGCCGCCTTTACTCGATGGACTTAAGGACCTTGCCTACTATTGAAATCATCTCGTCGATTTGCGGTTTCTGGATAATCAATGGCGGGCAGAACGTGATCGCATCCGTCGCCGCACGCACAACCAAACCGTTCGCCGCCAGCGCGTTGTTTACGATGTTGCCGCGCGTCCCCGGTGAATAATCTGCGTGATCCTCAGGCCCTAATTGCAAGGCGGCGACCATGCCCACGCCGCGCACTTCGGCGGCCCACGGGTGATCGAGAAAGGTTTTCAACCCTTCGATCATATATGCCCCGTTTTCACGCGCATTTTCGACCAATCCGTCTTCTTGAATGATACGAATATTTTCCAAGGCAACGGCAGCCCCAACAGGGTGGCCCCCGCCGGTATAACCATGCCCTAGCACGCCGATCCGCCCACTTTCCTCAGCAATCGGGTCATAAAAGCGCTTGTTCATCATGAACGCAGAAAACGGCATGTAGCTTGACGTTAGCTGTTTTGACATAGTCATGACATCAGGTTTGAGATTGTAGGTGTGAGAGCCGAACATTTCACCGGTCCGCCCAAAACCGCAGATAACCTCGTCTGCGACAAAGATAATGTCGTATTTCGCGAGAACCTTCTGGATTTTGTCCCAGTAGGTTTTCGGCGGAACAACAACACCGCCAGCACCCATCACCGGTTCTGCAAAAAACGCAGCAATTGTATCGGGGCCTTCGCTGATGATCATCTGGTCCAAATCATCCGCACAACGCGATGCGAATTCTTCCTCGGATTCGCCCTCACGCCCTTCGGCCCAATAATCGGGGCAGATTGTGTGCAAGAAGCGATCTTCTGGCAGATCAAAGCTGGTGCGCGTATAGGAAAGGCCTGTAAGCGCTGCCGCGGCCAATGTGACACCGTGATAGGCCCGGTTGCGCGCGATTAGCTTTTTCTTTTGCGGTTGGCCCATGGCATTGGCGCGATACCACAACATCTTGACGATGGTATCGTTGGCTTCTGACCCAGAGTTGGTGTAGAAAACCTTGTCCATTTCAACGGGCGCGAGCGAGATCAACTTTTCAGCCAGGTCAATCGCAGGGCCGTGGGATTTGTGATTGAAGTTGTGGTAGTATGGCAACTCGCTCATTTGACGTGTCGCCGCATTAATCAAGCGTTTTTCATTAAACCCGACGGCCACGCTCCACAATCCGGCCATGCCTTCGATGTGGCGGTTTCCATTCGTATCCCAAACGTAGATTCCCTCACCTCTTGCCATGATGGCCGGTCCGGTGGTGGGGTGCGCTGCTGCATCTGTGTAGCCATGAAAATGGTATGCGATGTCGCGCGCTTCTTGAGAATTGGCTGCGTTTTTCATTGGGGTCTCCAGCAAAATTTTTGTACGTTCGGCGACGAATAGCCGCCCTATATCTGTTATTCTCAAGACTACTGGGGTTGTGCCATCGAACAATTTCCACTCATCAAGCTTTAACTACGGCAAAAGCCGAGGTATGGTCTGTTTGCCGAATCCCGGCCTTCTAGATGCCAAGATTACAGTAGGGTCCCTATGTCTATTCAGCTTCAAGGCGCCGACCACCATCTTCTGAGAGTATTTATCGCTATTGCAGAAGAAGGCGGGCTTTCCGCTGCGCAAGAAAGATTAAACGTTGCCGCATCCACCGTCAGCACGCACCTAACCCATCTAGAAACACGACTAGGCTTGCGGCTGTGTAACAGGGGAAAAGCTGGGTTTTCCTTGACCCAAGAAGGCAGGTTGGTGCTGGAAGCAGCCTATGAGGTTCAACAACACATGAACGCGTTTTCCCAGGCAGTCAGTCTTATCAAAGGAGAAGTCGTCGGGGAAATTAAGATCGGGTTAATGGCCAACCTCCTTTCGCATCCTGAATCAGAAATATCGGTGGCTCTTGCAAAAATTCAGGAAGAATATCCGCTAATCTCGCTTCAGGTTCTTGATGTACGCCCAGACAGAACCGAGGCATCCCTGATGCGTGGGGAATTCGATATTGTTATTTCTGCCATGTTTCAATCGGCACCGGAAATTGACAGGGTGGAGTTGTTTAAGCAACCTCACGTTGTGCTGTGCTCACGATCGCATGAATTATTCGATGTGCCGGACCCCGAAATATCCGACAAGGACGTTCTTAGGTGTGATTGGGCTGTGGAAACCTTCCCGCTGCCAGACAGTTTCAAATTTTCGCGGCCGCTGATCTCAACCGCTGGGGCGAGCAACGACGAGACAATTGCTCATTTTATATTAGCGGGAAACCATCTTGGATATCTGCCGATCCATGTTGCGCAGCCTTTGCTTGATCAAGGCGAAGTCCGCATCATTCGACCAAACCTGTTTGGTTATGACGTGTCCATCGTGTTGGGTGTTCGCCGCGACAGGCTGGACCATGGTCCGGTCGCCGCATGCCGTGAAATTTTACTGAACTGTCATGGTATCGATTTGGGTCAACCCACTTAAATCGTTGTATCATTCATACGTGACGGCCCTGCTTCGACAGTTGCAGATGGCTATTTTTGGTGAACGATAATCAACCCACTGAGGGAGTTCTAGCGGGTGGTGGATCGGCCAACCTCTACTGATTTTTACTCGTTTTAGGGTATACTCTGCGCCCATATTGTGCGGGACTCAGTAAACTACGGCAAAACCAGAAGTGTCAAGTTTACATGGGCATATTCTTTATTGCCCACTCGGCCTTTAGATATCCACACCAACGCTCGTCCAGCGCACCGATGGTCATTCGACGACGGTGAGCGGGCGCGACCAATTTGGGGTGCATATGACAAGGATAACCACACTTACGCAGATGGCTGCGCGCCTGTCCAATGGATGTAAGCTGGCATTGCCCGTTGATTACGCGGGTGTGTCGATGGCCATGATTCAACCTATTCTGGACAGCGGCGTGCGTGATCTGGATCTGGTCTGTGTGCCAACAGGTGGACTGCAGGCAGATATCTTGATTGGAGCTGGGCGCGTCCGCTCCCTTGAGACAAGCGCGATGACGCTGGGCGAAGCAGGCGGCGCTCCTTGCTTTATTCGTGCCATGAAATCGGGTGCGCTTAAAATGAGGGATTCGACATGCCCTGCCATTCATGCGGGCTTGATGGCTGCACAAAAGGATCTACCCTTTTTGCCCATCCGGGGCCTTATTGGAACCGATGTTTTGAGGCACCGCGCCGATTGGAAAATTATTCAAAATCCAATGGTGGAAGCAGAGGACAAAATCGTTATCGTTCCTCCGATCGCACCGGATTTTTCACTGTTTCACGCACCCCTAGCCGACAAGGATGGCAACGTGTGGATCGGTCGCCGTAAAGAACTTGCAGCCATGGCCTATGCCGCCAAGCGTACGATTGTAACGGTCGAGAAAATCGTCGATGGCAACCTGTTTGACGATGAAAATCTATCGGCGGGTATCATTCCATCACTGTATATTGATGCGGTTGCCGAGGCCGAATTTGGCGCACGCCCATATGGGCTTTGGGCAGAATACGGCAAGCAAACCGAAGTTCTTATGGAATATGCCGCGCAGGCCAAAACTGAAGACGGGTTCGCGGCCTATCTGAGCGAAAAATATGGTGCAGAGGTGCTGACATGAACGCTGTAACGCCAAGCGAAGTGATGATTTGTGCGGTTGCGAATTTGCTCGATGGGTCGCGGCACATAGCCGTCGGTGCTGCATCGCCCATTCCGGCCGCCGGAGCCATGCTGCGGCGCGCAATTGATGAAGCGCGGGGCGGCGAAAGCGTACGCATTTCTATTCTGGGATCAGTAGATCACAACGTCTTTACGAACGGGTCCACCGAATTGTTTGACTGCGCCGCGCAGGGTCGCATTGATGCGTTTTTCTTGAGCGGCGGGCAGATCGACGGACAAGGCAACATTAACCTCGTTGGTATCGGTGAATACCCGGAAACCAAAGTGCGTTGGCCCGGCAGCTTTGGGTCGGCTTATCTGTATTTCTTGGTTCCCAAAGTTATCCTCTTTCGCGAAGAACACACGCCGCGCATCTTTGTGGACAAAGTCGATTTCATCTCTGCACCCGGAACAAGTGATAAAAATACCTACCGCAAGGGTGGTCCTATCGCATTGCTGACGGGAAAAGCACTGTTTCGGTTTGATAAGGACAAAGGTAGCTTTGATTTGCAAAGCATTCATCCTGGTCACAATTTGGATGAAGTGGCCCAAGCCACAGGATTTACGTTTGGGCATGACGATTCCCCGCCGACAACATCGGATCCGGATCCGGAAATCTTGAACCTGCTCAGGGCGCGGGTTCTAGAGGATCTTAGTGAAACATATCCTGATTTTGCCAACAAGTTACGCGCCGAGATTGCAGCCCTCAGCGAAAGGACTAATTGAATGACACAGCCAGAGAACACGAGCGCCCTAAAAGGGATTAAGGTAATTGACGCGAGCCGCGTTTTGGGCGGCCCTTATGCCGGTCAGATCTTAGCGGATCATGGCGCTGACGTCATCAAGGTCGAACCACCTGCGGGCGATGAAACCCGCCTCTGGGGTCCGCCGTTTCAAGACGACGCGGCAAGCTATTTTTTGGGTTTGAACCGCAACAAGCGGGGTATCGCAATTGATTTCAGCAAAACGGCAGGGCGCGAGCTGTTGCTGTCATTGTTGGAAGATGCCGATATCTTTCTTGAAAATTTCAAAATCGGGACGCTCGAAAAATGGGGCATTGGCCAGGACGAGATTGCAGAGCGTTTTCCGAAACTGATTCATTGCCGCGTGTCCGGTTTTGGTGCCGATGGGCCATATGGCAAACTGCCCGGCTATGACGCAGCGTTGCAAGCCACCACCGGCATCATGAGCGTGAATGGTGATGTGGGCGGTCGCGAATTGCGCGTTGGCTTACCTGTTGTTGATATGGTGACAGGATTGAACGCCACGATCGGTGTCTTGCTGGCGTTGAACGAGCGTGCCAGAAGCGGCAAGGGCCAATTCGTAGAAGCCACCCTGTATGATTGCGGGTTCTCGCTGCTACACCCGCATCTCCCGAACTTTTATCTGAATGGTAAAGTCCCCGGTCGTTCCGGCAATGCCCACCCCAATATCAGCCCCTATGACACCTATCAAACCGCCACGCGGCCATTGTTCCTCGCTGTCGGGAACAACCGCCAGTTTACCAAACTATGCGATATGTTGGATTGTCCCGACCTTCCAAAGGACCCGTTGTTTGAAAGCAATGCGCAGCGCGTTATCAATCGCGATGCCTTGAAAGAGCTTCTGGAGCAGGCGTTGAGCAACTTTGAATGCGCAGGCATTGCAGACAAGCTCATCAACAACGGCGTGCCTTGTGGTGCGGTTCGAAATGTTCAGGAGGTCGTAGAAGACCCACACACAATCCACCGTGAAATGGTGGTGGATGTCGATGGCCATCGCGGCACGGGCAGCCCAATCAAACTAAGTCGCACCCCCGTTAGCTATCGTCGTCGCCCGCCCCAGTTTGCGGAACACACTGATGAGATCATGCAAGAACTTGGTAAAGACGCGGAAGATTTTTCAGAGGTGTTGCCGCAGAAAAAATAGAGTCGCGTAGGCGGGGAAGCGGCAAAACCTTTCCCCGCTGATGGCTCTGAGTGGATTGAAAATGTCAGGAAGCATCAAAATCATTCATCAGGCCAGCCATTGGGGCCGCTTCGACGCGCATCTTCGCGATGGGCGTCTTGAAGCAATTGAACCTGTGCAGGACGATGCCAATCCGTCAAAGATTATTGCTTCAGTGACTGGCTGGCTTGATCCAACGTACCGGATCAAGCAACCGATGGTTCGGGCGGGCTGGTTAAAAAACAAGGGTGCCTCTGACGATGGTGCGCGTGGCATGGATGACTTTGTGCCTGTGTCATGGGACCGTGCGCTTGACCTTGTGTCAGCCGAGGTTGACCGTGTGATCAACCAGCATGGGAATGCCGCGATTTTTGCGGGGTCTTATGGTTGGGCTAGCAGTGGTCGCGTCCATCATCCGGCGACTTTGCTTAAGCGGATGCTTGGCATTTTGGGTGGGTTCACAGGGCACAAAGATACCTACAGCATCGCCGCTGGGCCTGCCATTTTGCGGCATGTTTTGGGTGATGACGGAGCGTGTGGGGGCCGATCTACATCATTGGAGATGATCGCCGCGCATTGCGAAACTTTGGTCGTGTTTGGTGCCATAGCGCCGCGAACGGCACAGATCGAAGCTGGCGGGATTATGTCCCATGAATTGGAAACACAGCTGCGCAAGGTAAAGGCGCGCGGCACAAAAATTATTCACATCTCACCGCGCAAAGATGACCTGCCTGATTGGCTAAATGCAGAATGGTGGCCGATCCGGCCTAATACTGATGCCGCCTTGATGCTTGCTTTGGGGCAAGAGCTGGTTGCCGCGGATTTACACGACCCCGAATTTCTTAGTGAATATTGTAGTGGTTCTGAAATCTTGCTGGATTATCTTTCTGGTGCAGATGATGCGTTACCAAAAACGGCGCAATGGGCCGCTGACATTACAGGCATAGACGCCGCAAAAATTCGCACGCTGGCGCATCGGATGGCCGCGAGCCGGACACATATTTCTGTAAGTTGGAGCCTGCAACGCGCTCAACACGGCGAACAGCCGTTTTGGGCCGCAATTGCGGTGGCCGCGATGCTTGGTCAGATTGGCCAGCCCGGATGCGGGGTTGGTTTTGGGTATGGGTCACTTGGCGGTGTTGGCACGAATAATGGGATTGGGGCAATCGGCTCTGTCCCGAATTTTGGCAACCCGGCGGATTCTGCCATTCCGGTGGCGCGTATCGCCGATATGATGCTTAATCCCGGCGCGCGTTATAGCTATCAAGGGCAGGACTATACCTACCCAGATATTCGCATGGTCTATTGGGCTGGCGGCAATCCCTTTCATCACCATCAGGATCTTAACCGATTTGATCGCGCTTGGGCCCGCCCAGAAACTATTGTTGTGCAGGACATTGTTTGGACAGCAACAGCGTTACGTGCAGATATCGTGCTGCCTGCCGTCAGCGCGCTTGAGCGTAACGACATTGCCGGTGGGCGACGGTCTGGCGGCGTGATGGCCATGCAAAAAGTGGTTGAACCTTTGGGCGATGCGCGTTCGGACTACGACATTTTCAGCGGGTTGGCCGAAAGGCTGGGGGTCGGGGACAGCTTCACCGAAGGGCGCGATGAGTTATCTTGGATCAAGCACCTATACGAAAAATGCCGCACCCAAGTGCCCATGGCGCAGGGCGCTGTCTTGCCAACCTTCGAAGAATTTTGGGCAAAGGGTGCGGTGCAAATTGCATCCGTCGAAGACACCGCACATCTTGCTGATTTTCGCAATGATCCTGATGCGCATCCGCTTGCCACTGAAAGCGGACGGATTGTCCTTGGGAGCCGCGAGCTGAAAAAACTCGCCTATGATGATTGTTTTGCGCATCCCGCCTGGATCGAGCCGAAAGAATGGCTTGGTAAGCGTCGGGTGCAGGACGATGCAGTTTTTCATCTGATTTCAAGCCAACCAGAAGGCAAGCTGCATAGCCAGTTAGACGCGGCACCCGTCAGCATGGCGTGTAAGGTGAATGGCCGCGAACAGGTTCTGCTGAACCCTAATTCCGCCCGTGCTCTGAACATTCATAATGGGCAACTTGTACGGCTACATAATGAGCGTGGGGCATGTCTTGCCTATGCTTCGTTATCCGAAAATATCGTTGAAAACGTGGCCATTCTAGCCACGGGTTCGTGGTTAACGATGCGCAACGGTGCAAACAGCATCGAGCTGGCCGGCAACCCCAATGTCCTGACCCAAGATATCCCTAGCTCACAATATGGACAGGGATGTGCGGCTCATAGTTGCTTGGTAACCATCACCTCAGAAATGGAACCACATCCTGACCCCGTCTCGGCGTACCTCACGCAAATGCGTGACTTAACCGCATACCCGAATCAAATTTTTGAAAAAACTGGAGAAACCAATGACCGATAAACCAATCAGCCGCTTTCCCGTACCGCAACTGGAAGACATGCCAGATGATATCCGCGAAAAAATCATCGCGGTGCACGAAAAGGCAGGGTTCATTCCGAATGTTTTTTTGGTGCTTGCTAATCGTCCAGACGAATTCCGCGCGTTCTTTGCCTACCACGATGCTTTGATGGAACGACCCGGTAATCTGACCCAAGCAGAGCGTGAGATGATTATCGTCGCCACAAGCAACGCCAATCAGTGCCAATATTGCGTAGTTGCACATGGTGCGATCCTGCGTATCCGCGCCAAAGACCCGCTGATCGCGGATCAGGTCGCAGTCAACTACCGCAAGGCCGACACCACTGCGCGCCAGAATGCCATGCTTGATTTTGCGATGAAAGTATCCATGAGCGCCCAGGAAGTCGGAGAGGCCGATATGGATCTTCTTCGTGGTCACGGTTTCACCGACGACGACATCTGGGACATCGCGGGCATTACAGCCTTCTTCGGTTTGTCGAACCGAATGGCCAATGTCACCAACATGCGGCCGAACGCCGAGTTCTTCAATATGGGCCGATAGGCACCGCAACAATTTTTCTGGCTTTGGCTGGAATAAAAACAAGGAACACAAAGATGGATACACGTAAGTTTTATTCCGACGGCGCATGGGTTGAACCAAAGGGTACCGATACCCTAGACGTCACCAACCCAAGCACAGAAATGCCAGTCGCCACAATCTCAATGGCGAATTTCGAAGACGCTGATCTGGCCGTAAATGCGGCCCGGACGGCTTGGAAAACCTGGAGTCAAACCCCTGTTGCAGAACGTCTTGTGCTGCTGCGTAAGTTACTGGATATCTATTCTGAACGTTCCGAAGAAATGGCCGAAGCGATTTCAAAGGAAATGGGAGCGCCGATTACATTTTCGCGCGATCTGCAGGTCGCCTTTGGGTATAACCACCTTAAGAACACCATCACGGCGCTGGAAAATTTCAAATTCGAACACCCCTTGAATGAGGGGTCGGATGATAGCCATATCATGCATGAATCCATTGGTGTGGCGACATTGATCACACCTTGGAACTGGCCAATGAACCAAGTGATGTTGAAAGTCGCGCCAGCATTGGCAACAGGGTGTACGCTAATCCTGAAACCATCACAGGTAGCGCCTTTGTCGTCGATGTTGCTTGCCGATATGGTCCATCAGGCTGGTTTCCCGGCCGGCGTATTTAATCTAATTAACGGTGCTGGATCTAGCGTTGGAAGCTACCTGTGCCGCCACCCAGAGGTCGACATGGTTAGCTTTACCGGCTCAACAGGCGCTGGGGCTTCGATTACGCGGGACACCTCTGAAGGTATCAAGCGCGTTAGTCTTGAACTTGGTGGAAAAGGCGCGAACATCGTCTTTCCGGATGCCGACAAATCCAGTCTCCGAAACAGCATCGAACGTTGTTTCCGCAACACCGGCCAATCGTGCAATGCGCCCACCCGACTTTTGGTCGAACGGTCCATGCTTGATGAAACGATCAAATTGGCGGTGACTGCGGCCAACGAAATGGCTGTTGGCGCTTCTGACAAAGAAGGGTCGCACATCGGTCCTGTTGCCTCTAAGGCGCAATATGACAAGGTGCGCAGCCTGATTGAGATTGGTGTGAAAGAAGGCGCGACACTTAAGGCTGGAGGGCTTGAACGTCCTGATGGGCTGAACCAAGGCTGGTTTATCAAGCCGACCGTGTTCGCAAATGTTACACCTGATATGACGATTGCTCAGGAAGAGATATTTGGCCCAGTCCTGTCGATCATGGCGTTTGATAGCGAGGAACAAGCCATCGCGCTTGCCAATGATACCGAATATGGCCTGAGCAATTACATTCAAACTGCCGACAAAGAGCGCGCCCGCCGCGTAGCACGGCGTTTGCGTTCAGGCATGGTCGAAGTAAATGGCAAGTCGTTTGGCCCGGGCTTTCCTTTTGGGGGCTACAAGAAATCCGGAAATGGTCGTGAAGGTGGCCGGTTCGGCCTTGAGGAGTTCCTAGAGGTTAAAGTCGTGAGCGACTGGGCATGAATTTGCCGCAGCACCGGAAAGGCATAAAATGATTGATTTACATACTTGGGACACACCCAACGGTCGCAAGGTTTCAATCATGCTTGAAGAACTGGCCGTGCCTTATCGGGTGCATCCCGTAAATATTGGAGAGGGCGCACAATTTGCGCCCTCCTTCCTCAAAGTAGCGCCAAATAACAAAGTTCCTGCAATCGTGGATCATGATTCCGGGGTTTCGTTAATGGAATCCGGGGCTATTCTTATCTACCTCGCCCGGAAATACGGTAAATTCCTGCCTCAAAGCGCAGATGGCGAAGCTGAAGTATTGCAGTGGTTGATGTGGCAGATGGGCGGCTTTGGACCGATGCTAGGGCAGTTGATGCATTTCAATTCTGTTCAAGACGAACAAGGCGGTTATGCACAAGCACGATTTTCCAAAGAATCCCAGCGATTGTATGGCGTTCTAGATCAACAATTGCAGGGGAAAAGTTATATTTGCGGAACCCTGTCGATTGCAGATTTTGCGATCTGGCCCTGGGTCGCGCGCGCAGAGCCACAAAAAATATCGTTGGTTGATTTCCCGAATGTCTCTCGCTGGTTTCAGTTGTTGCGGCAACGCCCGAGCTTTGAACGTGGGTATCACATAACGAACAAAGTTGCAGATGTGCCCATGCCTGCAGCTGTTAAAACAGATGCGGTGAAGACTAAATGAGAAAGGAAAACGTTTCAGGGCAAGGATTTAAATGTTCTGCAAACTATACAGCGCTAACCCCTTTATCGCATATCGCTAGGGCAGCAGAGGTGTTTGCCTCTGGCGACGCGATTAGCTACGGCACGATCCGCTGGACATGGGCCGAAGTGACAAACCGCTGTGCCCGTATGGCTTCGGCGCTGCGGTCTGCAGGTGTCACGCGCGGGGATGTTGTTTCGACGGTTCTTCCCAATATTCCGGCGGCAATAGAAGCCCACTTTTCCGTACCAATGGCTGGCGCGGTGCTGAATGCCATCAACACCCGCCTTGATGACGTTGCGATTGCGTACATTCTGGGCCACGCCGAAAGTAAGATCATATTCGTCGACAGCCAGCATATTGATCTGGTCGAGCGAGCCATGTCCCATATGAATGGCGATGGGCCGACGATCATTGAATGTCCCGACACAGAGGCGGGATGGCAGCCAACAGGGCGTTATCCGATCTACGACGATCTGATCGAAAAATCTGAAGCACTAGAGCAGTGGCATTACCCAGAAGATGAGTGGGATTCTATCGCGCTGAATTACACATCAGGGACCACAGGCAACCCCAAAGGGGTGTTGTATCATCATCGCGGTGCTTATCTGACAACAACTGGCGCAGTCATTAGTTGGGAAATGGGGATTAAGCCACGGTATCTTTCCATCGTGCCGCAATTCCATTGTAATGCGTGGTGTCACATTTGGACCATGCCGCTTGTTGGCGGTACCATTGTTTGCTGTCGCGATATTTCTGCTAAGGTAATTTTTGACGCACTCGCCGACCAGAACGTTTCGCATTTTGGATGTGCGCCTATTGTCCTGAATATGCTGATCCACGCGGATCCGGCCGAGCGCCGTGAATTCACCCAGCCCGGTAGCGTTGTCACCGCTGGCGCCCCACCTGCACCAAGCACGATCAAAGGGGCAGAGGCGTTGGGCCTAAAGATCAAGCAAGTTTATGGGCTGACGGAAACGTTTGGCCACATCAGTGAAGCGCTGGAGCAACCAGATTGGAAGCTGCTGGGCGACGATCAGCGTTATGCGCAGATGGCGCGTATCGGCGTTCGGTTTCCGACGATGGAAGGACTTGATGTTGCAGACCCCGAGACAGGCAAAATGGTCCCTTGGGATGGGACAACCACAGGTGAAATTGTGATCCGGGGGAATTCGGTCATGAAGGGGTATTTCAAGAACGATACCGCCACCGAAGAATCCTTCAAAGGGGGGTGGTTCTGGTCTGGCGATATCGGTGTGCGCTACCCCGACGGGTACATCAGCATCACGGATAGAACAAAGGATATTATCATTTCAGGCGGCGAAAATATATCGTCTGTCGAAATTGAAAATGTTCTGATGCAACACCCGGATGTCAGTCTATGTGCCGTCGTTGCAAAGCCCGACGAAAAATGGGGCGAAGTTCCCTGCGCATTTGTTGAACTTCTTGACGGTCGTCAGGTCAGCCGGGACGTGCTTGTTGCCTTTTGCCGCGAACATCTAGCAGGGTTCAAATGCCCGAAAGACGTTCGTTTTGAAACACTTCCAAAAACGTCGACAGGCAAAGTCCAAAAATTTGAACTTAGACGGTCGCTTAAATGATCTGCCTAGGGCCATGTAGACTATGCACACCGATGATCTATCATTCGAAAGACTTGAAAATGAAAAAAAGTAACGCAAAGGTTGTGGTTGTTGGTGGTGGCGCAGGGGGCCTTGCGTCGGTTGCCAGCCTTCAGAAACGCGCTGCGTCTTTGGACATAACTATCATCGAGCCAAGCGATAAACACTATTATCAACCAGGTTGGACACTTGTCGGGGCAGGGGTGTTCCAACCAGGAAAAACCGTACGTTCCATGGATGCCATTTGGCCCAAGGACGCGAACCGCATCAAAGATCGAGTCACGATTTTTGAGCCTGACAACAACCTTGTCGTATTGGGTTCTGGTCAAAGTGTTTCATACGATATTCTCATCGTGGCCCCTGGGCTGACCTTGGGTTGGGATCAGATTGAAGGCCTAGAAGATGCGCTTGGGCGAAATGGTGTTACGTCAAACTACCGGTTCGATCTTGCCCCATATACATGGAAACTTGTACAGGAAATGGCCGGAAAAGAGGCGATTTTCACGCAACCAGCGATGCCAATTAAATGCGCGGGGGCACCACAAAAGGCGATGTACCTTTCATGTGACAGCTGGCTAAAAAGGGGCGCGCTGTCTGGCATTCATGTGACTTTTGCATCGGCTATCGATGTCCTGTTCGGGTGCAAGCCTTATGTTTCGCCGCTGATGGAATACATTGATTATTACGGCATTGATCTACAGTTCAAAATGGAATTGATCAAAGTTGACGCCGACAAGAAATTGGCCACTTTTAAAACCCAATCAGAAGATCAAGCGCCTGTTCTTATCGAACGCGACTTTGATATGCTTCACGTTTGTCCGCCGCAGCGGGCTCCCGATTTTGTTAAAAATAGCCCCCTTGCGAATAAGGGTGGTTGGCTTGATGTCGACCCGCACAGCTTGCGCCACAAAACCTATGAAAATATTTTCGGCGTGGGCGATATCTGTGGGACCGCAAATGCGAAAACGGCGGCGGCTGTTCGAAAGCAAGCACCGGTGGTGGCACAAAACATCCTACTTACTTTGGAAGGAAAAAGCCTTTTGAACGGCTATGATGGGTACGGTTCATGCCCCCTGACGGTGGAAAAAGGCAAGATCATTTTGGCGGAGTTCGGATATGAAGGTAAGTTGATGCCGACATTCCCATGGGACAGCACAAAGGCCCGGAAGTCTGCATGGGTGCTTAAGAAACACCTCCTTCCAATTGTTTATTGGGAAATGATGCTGAAAGGGCGTGAATGGCCTTGATCTACTGGCGCGAAAATCGCTGAATTTAAGAATACGTAGGAAACTAAATGAAAATCGGAATTTTACAAACAGGCCGCACGCCGGACGAAATGCGCGATACGCATGGTGATTATGATGACCTGTTCAAACGCTTGCTTGACGGACGTGGGTTCGAATTCACAACATATCCAGCCTTGGATGGTGTGCTGCCGGATAACGTGAATGACGCACAGGGGTGGTTGATTACAGGATCCAAATTTGGGGCTTACGAAGATCATGATTGGATTCCTCCGTTAGAAGATTTCCTGCGCCGCGCGTACCGTGCTGGCGTGCCGATCATCGGGGTGTGCTTTGGTCATCAGATCTTGGCCCAGGCCTTGGGTGGTAAGGTCGAAAAGTTCTCTGGTGGATGGCAGGTTGGTGCAACGGATTATCAGGATGCGGATGGGCATGCTGAACGCATCATGGCGTGGCACCAAGACCAGATAACCGAGTTACCGAGCGATGCCAAAGTCATAGGGTCATCCGATCTTTGTGAAAACGCAATGCTGGCCTACGGAGACCGCGCCCTAACTGTGCAGGCGCATCCAGAGTTCACATCCGAGTTTCTAGCGGACCTTCTAAACGTGCGTCGCGACATCTTACCAAAACACATTGCAGACGGCGCAGAAGCAAGGATCGAAGACACTTTGACATCCATGGATTACGCAGAAAAATTTGCGGCATTTTTCAAACTGGAACGATCACACAACATGGATTAGCTTCACGAATATCCTAAACATAGCGTGGATTTCCGACCAGTATTTTCTGCAGACAGGGAACCTCGCGAATACTCGGGAAGTCTTGACCCAACGGAGCGATGATAAGTGCTGGGGCAGTTTTCCCCCCAACTTTCTAGGCCAATATATGCACTCGGGAGTGAAGCTGGAGATGAACGCACACAAGAAAAACCGCCCTGAGTACCATAGGTTGTTCGCGCAGCGATTGCAGTCGCCATCACGCCCGGATTCATGTTAGCGGGCATGCTGAGGGCCCCTAGTCTCCTAGACACCTGCCGTGTTCATTCTCTGTTGTTTGATTTCATAGTCAACTGGTGACAGCATTATCATCGCAGTTCCCACGTCTGCTCATGCTGTGACCTGAGCCCCTAAAACTCCTCCAGATTTGTGTAGAGTCCGCTCAACAAAAGGGCGACAAATGAAGGCACGATTTACGGACGAACAGATCATATCCTTTGTTGATTGACGGTGTCGGCGGTTTTTATAAAATTATTGTCGGTGAACGTGTTCGAGAAGTGTTCTTGGCTTCAGGATTTGGGACGAAAGCATTTCAGAAAATTTTCGATAGCTAATATCGTCTACTTTTAAGGCTTGGGCAAAACGGGCGCTTCATTCACCTCCCCCAACCGTCGACACCAACTCAATCTCCGAAATAACCCGCCTACCGACCAACCGCTCTCCATCCTCCCGAATAGAGACCAGGCCGTTATCAACGGCACGTTTGGCGAGCTCTTTCCCAGTCACCAAATGCCGAGCGATCTTTGATGTGTTCGGGTCTGTTGTGGATTGAGCGTTCTAGCGGGAACATCGTGCCGCGCGTTGTCCTCGCATAGCGCAGTTTACGCTTCTTGCGGCGATCTGGTAGATAGCGTGCAAGGGCCTGCGACTGGCCATCCGAACTGTAGACATATGCGTAGATCGTCTCGTGGCTTACGGTGGTTGCATGGCCTTCGAACTTCAAACGGCCTGCGATTTTTTCCGGTGACCAACCTTCTTGGAGACGATGGATCACAGCCTCGCGGAGTTCTGGAATACGGACCAATTTACGGCGTCTCGCACGGCAATCCGCAGTCGCTCTCTGCGCTGTCATGCCGAAGTAGCCGTTAAGTTGCGGCAGCTCATCATCTGTGAAATAGTTGCATTTGATCTCGCGATACACATCTGTGAGTTCTATTCCGATTGCATCGGTTTGTTTGGGTAAGGTAGCTCATCTTCGCTCCAATTTCATCAGCTCATCTCTGAAGGCCTCAGCAGGCGTTCGATATCCCAGACATTTGCGCGGTGTCGCGTTCAGTCGGTCGCTAATCGACTTCATATATCGATTTGGGAGCGACAGCAGAGCAGTGTCCCGCGGCAGATATCTGCGCACCCGTTTGTTCATGTTCTCGACAGAGCCTTTCTGTCACGGCGCTTGCGGATCGCAGAACCACGATTTGGTGCCCATGCCTTTGTGCAGTTCACGCCAGGATGTGAACTCAAAACCACGGTCGAAAGTAATACTGCGGCGCGCATTTGCGGGCAGGGGTGACATCTCGTTGATCAGCTTGTTCATCAGCGGCTTTGACTTGCGATCATTGTTCCGCAACAGCAGGGTGTACCGGGTCTTTCGCTCGATCAGCGTCGCGACATTGGCGTTGCCCTGTGCGCGCTCAAAGATCATTAAATCGCCCTCCCAGTTGCCAAACTGGCTACGGTCATTGATCTCGTCAGGGCGGTTGTGGATGCTTGTTTCTAAGGGGAACACACGATCACGGGCCTTGCGGGCGTAGCGTGGTTTACGCTTCCTCTGACGCTCGGGAAGATACCGACCAAGTTCCTGAGACTGGCCACTTTCTGAATAGACGTACTGATAGATCGTCTCGTGGCAAATCCGGTGCGACGTACGCGGCTCAACCTTCAACCGGCCCGCAATTTGTTCTGGTGACCACCCAGTCTTCAGCTTGGCGATCACTTCGTTACGCAGATCCTCGTGCTGTTCCAGCTTGCGGCGCTTCATGTAACGCCGGTCCGCTAGCGTCTGCGCCGTCACATGCCAATAGCCATCAGCCTGCGGAACGTCCTCATCATGCCACCAGTTGCGCTTGATCTCACGGTGGATCGTAGAGCGGTCACGGCCAAGCACCTCAGCGATCTTTGTCTTCGTCGCTTTCGCCTGAAGCATCTGTGCTAAGATTCGACGTTCATCTAGATTCAATTTGCGGTAGGGTCGTCTCATCACATCCTCCTGATCTGCATCAGAAATTTATCTAGTGATGCAATCCAAAATGGAATGTGCCCGGCTACATTGTTCTTTTCGCATAATAAGGTTTATGTTAAATAAGTCGGGGTGTATCCCCTTGACATACGGTAGCCTATTTCCTATATAAATAGCATGAAACCGACAAATGTACGCCAGTTCTTCCAGCAGTTCCCCACAGACGAGGCTTGCCTTGAGCACCTTTTCAACGTGCGCTTCGGTCAGGGCCATGAGTGCCCCAAGTGTGAGCGTAACGCCAAATGGTATCGTTTGCAGTCTGAGCAGGCTTTTTCCTGCCAGTGGTGCGGTCACCACATCCACCCAATGGTTGGCAGCATCTTTGAAAAGAGCCGCACACCTTTGCAGCTTTGGTTCTATGCAATCTTTCTGTTCACCACGTCCAAGCATGGCGTGTCTGGCAAGGAATTGGAGCGCCAGCTTGGCGTAACGTACAAGACCGCATGGCGCATGGCGAAGCTGATCCGCGAACATATGGCCGAAGTTGACGGTGAAGCCCCTCTTGGTGGCGCTGGCACGGTTGTAGAGGTCGATGAAACCTTTGTAGGCGGCAAGACAACTGGCATGGACTGGCGTAAGCGCAAGACCGTTGTGATGGGAATGATGGAGCGTGGTGGCGATGTGATGCTCAAGGTGGTTCCCGACCAGACACGCGGCTCTTTGATGCCTCCAATCCATGAGAACATTGTGGACGGTACGGAAATCCACACGGATGAACTGCGCACCTACAATAAGGCTATCCCAGTTGACCGCTTTACCCACAAGACGGTGAACCATTCGCAGGATGAATACGTTGGCCCGAACGGTGAAACAACCAACTCAATTGAGAACTTCTTTGGCCACTTGAAGCGGTCTTTGAAGGGCACACACAATAACGTGTCGCCCAAGTACCTTGAAGCCTATGTCAAAGAGTTTGAGTACCGCTTCAATCGCCGTACCACGCCT
>JAGSGK010000277.1 GCA_023955215.1 Paracoccaceae bacterium | reverse complement strand
GACGATACTCTGTTGGGTGCGGTAATTGCCAAACAATTTAGTGATCGCCAGCTCATGCCCCGTCCTGATGTGATCCCATTTTTGGTCCTTCGCATTGATCGGTCGTTTGCAGCAGCACGGGAGGTTGTTTGCGCGATGGATGGCCATAGCCTTGCGCGTCACAAACCGCTGACACGCGCGCTAGCCTCTCAAGTGCTGGACAACTTGGGATAAACGGCGCAATAATCACCACTTAAACGTCATAGTTGAGTGCTAATAAAATCCTATGTCACACGCTGATTTCCTAAAAGCGCCCTTTGATGCGCCAACGCACCTCCCTGATTTGGATCCATCCAGCGCAGATAGGTTCTATAATCGTGAGCTAAGCTGGCTTGGTTTTAATTGGCGCGTCCTTCAAGAAGCCGAAAACCAACGCGTCCCACTGCTCGAACGGCTTCGCTTTCTTTCAATCAGCGCAGATAACCTAGACGAATTTTACACCGTTCGCGTCGCAGGTCTGCGTGAATTGGCGCGCGCAGGTAATGTCACACCAGGAATTGACGGTCTGTCCCCTGCAGAACAATTGAAACTGATCGACGAAAACGCGCGTGATCTCATGTACACGCAACAGCGCGTTCTTGGTGAGTTGCACAAAGAGATGGAAGCGCAGGACATTACGATCCTGCAGCTTGACGATTTAACCGATGATGACCGCGTATTTCTCAAGGATTTCTTCCTAAGCCAAGTGTTCGCCGTGCTCTCGCCTTTGGCGATTGATCCGGCTCATCCTTTCCCGTTCATCCCAAACACGGGCTATGCGCTGGCGCTGCAACTGCAACGAAAACGTGACAAACGTAACTTGCAGGCCCTATTGCCAATCCCGGCACAGATCGACCGTTTCATTTCAATACCCAGCGCCAAAGGTCACAGATTTTTACCGCTTGAAGCACTGCTCGTCCTTAATATCTCTGGCCTGTTCCCAGGATATGAGCTCAAAGGCCACTTTGAATTCCGCGTCCTACGGGACAGCGATCTAGAGGTAGAAGACGAAGCCGAAGATTTGGTGCGCGAGTTTGAAGTCGCACTGAAACGCCGTAAACGCGGTCAGGTGGTACGGATCAACATTTCTACTGGGGCGCCACAAAAGCTCAAGTCCGTCGTCATGGCCGAACTGGGCGTAGGCGACGAAGAGATCATCGAGATCGACGGCATGATTGGCGTCGATGACTTAAGCGAATTGGTGCTAGACGAACGCCCCGATCTTTTATGGCCCTCTTTCAAGCCACGCGTGCCTGAGCGCGTGACCGATTTTGAGGGCGACATGTTCGCCGCTATTCGTCAAAAAGACATGCTGCTGCATCACCCTTACGAAACTTTTGATATGGTCGTTCGTTTCTTGCAACAAGCCGCTCGCGATCCAAATGTAGTTGCAATCAAGCAAACGCTTTACCGCACATCCAAGCGGTCCCCGATTGTCGAAGCGCTGTGTGAAGCCGCCGAAGATGGCAAGTCTGTCACCGCATTGGTTGAGCTAAAGGCGCGCTTTGACGAGGCCGCCAATATCCGCCAATCACGCCGTTTGGAGCGCGCA
The DNA here is from genome assembly GCA_023955215.1 of Paracoccaceae bacterium. GTDB lineage: Bacteria > Pseudomonadota > Alphaproteobacteria > Rhodobacterales > Rhodobacteraceae > Ascidiaceihabitans. Next base: position 2,335 of record JAGSGK010000277.1, on the reverse strand, counting down.
GGTGCGCATGTTGTATACGGATTTATCGATTTAAAAACCCACGCCAAGATCAGCACTGTTGTGCGCCGTGAAGGTAGTGAACTGGTGACTTATACCCACTACGGCACCGGCAACTATCACCCGATCACCGCACGTATTTACACCGACCTATCGCTCTTTACATGCGACGCAAAATTGGGCCGTGACGCAACCAAGGTGTTTAACTATCTGTCAGGCTATGCTCCACCAGAAAACCTGAGCAACCTTGCGATCTCGCCCGCCAACCTAAAAACCCGCCTGCTCGAAATGATCGCAGCAGAAGCAGAGCACGCCCGCGCAGGGCGGCCCGCCGAAATCTGGGCCAAGATGAATAGCCTGATTGAAAAGGAAATAATCGACGCTCTGTATGCAGCTTCCCAAGACGGCGTGAAAATCAGCCTTGTCGTGCGTGGTATCTGTGGCCTGCGTCCGGGCATCAAAGGTCTTTCCGAGAACATTCGGGTTAAATCAATCGTCGGACGTTTTCTTGAGCATTCACGCATTGTTTGCTTTGGCAACGGTCACGGCCTGCCCCACAAAAAAGCAAAGGTGTTCATATCCTCTGCCGACTGGATGAGCCGCAATCTGAACCGCCGTGTGGAAACATTGGTCGAAATAACAAACGGCACGGTTAAGGCGCAAATCGTGTCCCAAATCATGGCTGCAAATCTCGCAGACGTGACCCAAAGTTGGGTTATGGCACCTGATGGCAGCTTTAATCGACCACCCGTTGATGAAGGCACCTTTGAATTTAACTGCCATCGCTTCTTTATGGAAAACCCATCACTGTCAGGGCGTGGATCCGCGGGTGCATCCGATGTTCCAAAATTGACCCATACGAAGAACGAACCACCAAAGCCCAATTGATTTCTAACTTTATCGCGCTTAACCGAACGGCGCACAATTGATTGCACATCCTGATAGGGAAAACCGGACGTGAAAACAGAAACCTCTGCTGACGAAACTGGCTCTTTCGGGCTTTCCCTTTTTGATGATCCCAGTACGCGCGCCCTATCACGCGTTGGCGTTGTGGATGTTGGGTCAAACTCCGTGCGAATGGTTGTGTTTGATGGCGCGGCACGTAGTCCCGCATACTTTTATAACGAAAAAATCATGTGTGCCTTGGGCGCTGGCGTGTCTGAAACGGGCAACCTAAATCCAAAGGGACGTGACCGTGCGCTGGCCGCAATGATCCGGTTCAAACATCTTGCTGATGGAATGGGCCTATCCGAACTAACTGTTGTTGCAACAGCTGCGGTGCGTGACGCCCAAGACGGTCCAGCATTCTGTGCTGATGTCCTGCAACATACTGGCCTGCGTATCTGGGTTATTGATGGCAAAGAAGAGGCACGGCTTTCAGCGCAAGGCGTATTACTTGGCTGGCCTGGTGCCTATGGTCTGATTTGCGATATTGGTGGTTCTTCGATGGAATTGGCTGAGATCTCAGAAGGACGCGTTGGAAAACGTGTAACATCCAACCTTGGCCCGTTGAAGCTTCAAGGGCTTAGTGGTGGGCACAAAGGACGTAAAGCGCACATTAAAGAAACCGTGGCGAGCCTTGTTGAGCAAATGGGCGCACAACGTGATCGCCTTTTCTTAGTTGGCGGAAGCTGGCGTGCGATTGCGCGCATCGATATGCACCGTCGTGGCTATCCGCTACATGTTTTGCACGAATACCGGATGACCCCGGCTCATGTGTCCCGCACCGCAAAATACATTGCGGAGGCTGACATCGAAGAGTTGCGCAGTGCTTGCGGCATATCATCCGCCCGCATGATCTTGGTCCCCTTGGCAGCCATGGTCCTCAAGCAGCTCGTCAAGGCGTTCAAGCCCACAGATATCGCCATCAGCAGCTATGGTATCCGCGAAGGGCTACTTTATGAGCAAATGCCCCAAAGATTGCGTGACCGCGATCCATTGATTGAGGCATCACGTTTCGCCGAAAACAAAGACGCCCGCATGCCCGGATTTGGCAAATCTCTTTATGACTTCGTTTTGCCTCTGTTCAAATCAGCACCCGAAACGCGCAAACGCTTGGTCAAAGCGGCCTGCTTGCTGCACGACGTCAGTTGGCGTGCACATCCAGATTACCGCGCAGAAGTCTGTTTTGATAATGCGACCCGCGCCAATCTTGGCGGCCTGAATCACCACGAACGTATATTCCTTGGGCTGGCATTACTGCACCGCTACTCCAACACCCGCGAAGGCACACGGTTCGAAGAGCTGTACACACTGGTTGACGAAAAGACCCAGTTAGAGGCTGAGGTTCTGGGCAAAGCCATGCGTTTTGGTGCCATGCTCTGGATGGAGAAAGGCG
>JAGSGK010000297.1 GCA_023955215.1 Paracoccaceae bacterium | reverse complement strand
GTTACAGCCATCTTATCCTCCGATGAAATAAGGTGATGCGATCACAAGCAATCCGCCTGCAATAAGGGCCACACCCATTGGTTTCGTTATAACATGCCCGATTTGGGGCAACTTCTCTAGAACCATGAACAGGGTCGCGGCCCCCATCCAAAGCAAACTCATGACGCCGCCGACAAAGCCTAAGACCATAAAGCCCCAGCAACAGCCCACGCAAAACGCCCCAAGACCAAGGCCCATGCGCACTCCGCCGCCAAATCCGGTTTTCCAATGCCCCAAGAAATACATCATTGGGGAATGGCAAACGCCGTGGCAGATTTCCTTGGCGCGGGTAAATTGGAACAGCCCAACGGCGATCAACAATCCGGCGGTTATCCAACGCGATGTCGCAATGCCCAGCAGATCGATAATACCCGCATAAAGCAGCGCAATTTGAACACCTGCGATCAAGGCTGCAAACGCCACCCAAACCACGAAATAACCTAAAATCACGCCTATGAACCCAACGCGTGTGCCATCGGCAGATGCCATCAGGTCCTCATAACTGCGCAGGGTCGGCATCATCGTTGGCAACATCATCGCCGCCATCATGATCGCCCACATCGCAAACACAGGCCCAAAACGGGTCATCGCCATGTCACTCATCATCGGATCCATCATACGCATCTTCTGCGCCATCATGTTCGGGCGGCCCAATAGGTCCAATCCCATATCCATACTCATCATATACATCATCCACCATGACCCAAGGATCACGGCAAAGAAGGACAACCATAGTGTGGAACGCAGTATGTGAGGCATCGCAAAACTCATCGATTGGTGGCGACTCAAAGCTAGTCTTGCCATTTAAATGCCAGACAATTAAATAACTGACAAACATTAAATGTAAGACATATGAAAATTGATCCAAACAGCAATGCTGACCTGTCGGCCCAAATCGCCAAATCGATCCGTGATGCAATCATCTCGGGCGACCTGATCGTCGACCAACGCCTGCCTTCAGAGGCCGAGCTGTCAGATCAATTCGACGTCTCACGCCCCACCGTGCGCGAAGCGCTCAAACGGCTGGCTGCGCAATCCCTGATCCGCACACAACGCGGCGCTACAGGCGGTGCTTTCGTCAATAAACTTAGCTTTGAAGAAGCCTACCCCCAGCAAATCACCACCTCCACACTGTTGCTGTCCATGAACGCCGTCAGCTTTGAAACCGCCTGCGAGGCGCGCTACACCCTTGAACGGTCTTGTGCGCCCCTATCTGCACTGCGCCGCACAGCCGATCATCTTGCAACCATGCGTGCCGAAATCCACCGCCAATCCCAACCGGGGCTTACGGACGAGGCATTTTGCGCCTCTGACGTGGCCTTTCACCGTGCGCTGGTCGATGGCGCTGGCAATCCCGTGCTTAGCTATCAGTTGGCGGGTGCCGTTGAGGCCATGCAGCCTTTGATGAACATGATCACCTTCTCTGCACGAGATCGGGCAAAGATCATCGAACTGCACACCGCACTTGCCGACGCGCTTGAGGCCAACAATGCCATTGGCGTCGACACCGCATTGGCAGGACTGGAAAGCTACACCACCAATTTGGCAAAGTCCGTCATGGAAAAGCGCAAGAACAAAGCTTAGACTTGAAACAACTGGCATAGTCCGTCTATGCGCAGCCTGTGAACTGACCGACGGGTTAGACACCCACCTCAAGGAAAGCGTCCTCATGGCTACCAAAACCACACTGCACCCGCGCAATCAGCACCGCGAAGGATATGATTTCACGCGATTGGTGGCTGACACTCCCGCGCTTGAGGCCTTCACAACGCTGAACCCAAAGGGGCAAACGACCATCAGCTTTCAAGACCCAATGGCGGTTCGGATGCTCAATCGTGCGCTCCTCAAAACACATTACGGCGTTGAAGACTGGGACATCCCTGAAAACGCCCTGTGCCCACCGATCCCTGGACGCGTGGACTATATCCACTGCCTTGCCGATCTGCTTGCTGGCGATAACAAGAAACAAATCCCGCGTGGGCCAAAATACAAAGCGCTCGACATCGGAACCGGTGCCAGCTTGGTTTACCCGCTGATTGGTCAAAGCGAATATGGCTGGGAGTTTACGGGCACCGATATTGACCCCGTCGCGATCACCTCCGCCAAACAGATTTGCAACCGCAACACCCTGAACATCCCGCTTAGACTGCAAACAAATCGCGAGGATACACTCAAAGGCGCGATCCAAACCGGTGACAGGTTCCACGTCATCCTGTGCAACCCGCCGTTTCATTCCTCAATGGAAGAAGCCAACAGAGGGACGCAACGCAAGTGGCGCAACCTTGGCAAAGGAAAGTCATCGACCCTCAATTTTGGGGGACAAAACACAGAACTTTGGTGCCCAGGCGGTGAGGTTTGGTTTATTTCCAACATGATTGAGCAAAGCAAAGCTTTCGCCAAACAATGTCTGTGGTTCACCTCACTGGTGTCGAAAAAAGACAACCTACCACTGCTTTTGAACAACCTTGAAAGAGCAGGGATTGCCGATTTCAAAGTTGTTGAGATGGCACAGGGGCAAAAGGTAAGTCGTTTTATCGCATGGACTTACATCCAAAAACACAAACGACCCGCGTTTATGAATGGCAGCATGAAATAAGGTGCATGTGACGAGTTAGGCTTGTCCGGCAATGTTTGATTTTTAGCAGAATTTATGCCTCGGGCAATCGTAACTACACGCGGCGCAAAAAAGTGCCGTTTAGGACTTTAAGCCTTATTCAGTTAGAAATGCCGTAACCGCAGCAAGAACTGCTGGCCTTTGATTACCCGTCTGCGCTTCAAAGACATGGTTAGCATTCGGCCATTCAATCAGTCTTGAATTTGGTAAAATGGAATGTGCGAAACGCGCTGATGAAACTGGTACGTTGTCATCATTTGCACCGATCACAAGTAAAACGGGCATACGCAAGGTCTTTAGGCTGCGGCTTGGATCGCGATCCAGAACTGAAGACCAATACGTGTGCGGATAACCCAGTTCGAAGGCCGCCGTGTTATTTGGATCAGCATCAATACGTGCTGCAATGGCTTGAAACTGTGGCAACCCACCGAGGCGTTCAAAAAGAAGCTCAAGTTCTTTGCGCTGTGTCATGCCTCCTGCACCGATCACTGCGACCTTGACGATATCTTGTGCCTGCGCGGCCATATCTATCACGATAGGTCCGCCTTCAGACGTTCCCACCAGCATGATCTGACTATCAGGACGCTGCGTTCTGATAGCTTCCAGAGCTAGGAGATTGCGCCGCAAAATCT
>JAGSGK010000211.1 GCA_023955215.1 Paracoccaceae bacterium | reverse complement strand
CGCTACAGAACCACCGCTCGCCCTTATTGGTGTTAATACCTGTCTGTTCATAAAATCGTTGCCCAGCAACGTGGTAAATCCGTTTGCCACTTGAGGAAATGTTGCCCTTGATCGCACAATTACCATCCGGCGGGATGCGACCTTTTGCACGGGTCTTGCGATATTGTGCAGGGTCTTGGACGCGGCTGCTGTGTAACCCGCGATCATTCACTGCCGCCCCTTTTTCATCCAGATCATAAGCCATCGAATACTTACGATAGGCAAAGGCTAATCCGTCTGAGACCAGGGCACGCCCAATGTCTTCTCCGTTGACAAAACAGATCGCAACGGCCCGCCCATATTTGTCAGTATCAACACGTTTACAAATTGCCCTTTGTCCCTGAAGACGGACACGGACCTGTTGGTTAACCCATTCTCCACAGGCCCACTTTAGGTTCTGTTCAGATTGGCAGGTTTGCGCTTTCTCTGGTGCGTCGATCCCGTGGATACGTACGCGGACATCGCCCACGTCGATGGTATCACCATCAATGACGTTCACACGGCCTGAAAAATCGGCATGTGAGAATGAGGGAACAAGGATGAAAACGAACAACGCGCAAAATCTTAACATATGTTAAGAGATGCGGGTTGCCGTTCATCAATTCAAGCGGGTTTGGTAATAAAGGTTACCAAAGTGTTAACGCACTTACCGCTGTTCAGTTTCCCAATTCGGGTGCAGCCACGGCTCATCATTCGAACGCGCCAGCGGATCAAGGCCCAAAATGTGATCCGACATCTTTTCGCCAACCATAATTGATGGGCCATTCAAGTTGCCGTTGGTAATGCGTGGGAAAATGCTGCTGTCCGCCACCCGCAATCCCTCAACGCCAATAACTTGGCCTGTGGGATCAACAACCGCATTTGGATCATCCCGACGCCCCATACGACAAGTGCCACAAGGATGGTATGCGCTTTCCACATGTTCCGAAATGAACGCATTCAACTCTTCATCAGTTTGCACATCAGCACCCGGTTGTATTTCACCCTTCACGAACGGCTTAAACGCGTCTTGGGCAAATATCTCGCGCGTGAGGCGGATGCACCTGCGGAAGTCCTCCCAATCAGACGGGTCAGACATATAATTGAACAAAATCTTTGGATCATCGGCAGGATCGCTTGACCGCAACGTGACCGCACCACGTGATACCGAACGCATAGGGCCAGTGTGGGCCTGAAACCCGTGCCCTTCTGCTGCCGCTTGGCCATCATAGCGTACCGCAATGGGTAAGAAGTGATACTGAATATCTGGGTAGTCGACACCAGGTTTTGAACGAATAAACGCACAGCTTTCAAACTGATTTGAAGCGCCAAGGCCTGTCTTAAAGAACAGCCATTGTGCACCGATCCACGCCTTGGAGAATATGTTCCAGTGCTTGTACAAAGTAATTGGTTTGCTGGCCGACATCTGCAAGTACAGCTCAAGGTGATCTTGCAGATTTTGCCCAACGCCCGGGCGATCAGCCACCACTTCGATGCCGTTGTCCTTAAGGTGATCAGCAGGACCAATGCCAGATAACATCAGAATTTTGGGCGAGTTGATGGCAGAGGCCGCAATGATAACTTCGCGGTTTGCGGTGACCGTTTTTCCGCCCAAAAGGGCAACGCCCGTCGCGCGACCATCCTCAATGATGACCTTTTCAACCAAGCCATTCATGAGGTTGCAGTTGTCGTGTTCTAGCGCAGGGCGCAGATATGCATTGGCAGCGGACCAACGACGCCCCTCATAAACGGTCTGTTCCATCGGGCCAAAGCCCTCTTGTTTCTCACCGTTATAATCAGACGTCGCCTCATAGCCTGCTTGCTTGCCTGCCTCGACAAAGGCCTTGAACAAGGGGTTCTTACGTGGCCCCCGCGTCACATGCATAGGACCGTTTTTGCCACGCCATTCAGGATCGCCGCCGTGACCATTATCGTCCCACGTTTCCATGCGTTTGTAGTATGGTAACACGTCCGCATAAGACCAACCGTCAGCACCACTTTCGGCCCAATGATCAAAGTCCTTGGCGTGCCCTCGCACGTATACCATCCCGTTGATCGATGATGATCCACCGATGACCTTACCCCGTGGGCACGCCAAACGGCGACCTTCCAAATGTGGCTCGGGCTCGGACTCATACCCCCAATCATACATCTTCATGTTCATCGGGTATGACAGCGCAGCAGGCATTTGGATCAACGGCCCTATATCTGTCCCGCCATGTTCAATGACCAAAACGGACTCTCCCGCCTCAGCCAATCGATAGGCCACCGCGCAACCCGCGCTACCGGCCCCGACGATGACGTAATCAGCTTGCATTTCAGCCATTAGAACGGTGCCTCAACATCGCCCATGCGTACATAGACCGACTTTAGCTGTGAATAGTAATTGATCGCAGCCTTTGAGTTTTCGCGCCCAACACCAGAGTTTTTCGAACCCCCAAACGGGGATTCGACTGGTGCATCGTTGTAGGAATTGATGAAGCAAGTACCTGCCTCAAAATTCGCCGCAACGCGGTGCGCACGTGATAGATCCTTGGTAAACACACCCGCAGCTAAACCAAATTCGGTGTCATTTGCACGGGTCATAACGTCATCTTCATCCTCGAAATCAAGGACTGCCATCACAGGACCAAAGATTTCTTCGCGCGCAATGACCATGTCATCTTTGACATCCGCAAAGACTGTAGGTTGCATGTAGAACCCGTCACGATCCAGACGGTTGCCTCCATAAACCAGACGCGCGCCCTCTGCTTTGCCTTTCTCGACATACCCCAATGCGATCTCAAGCTGGCGCTCACTGACCATAGGACCAAAATTGGTTTCCTCAATCTGGGGGTCACCGATCACAGCTGTATCAAGGCGCTCAGACAGACGTTTTAGAAATGATTCTTTGATAGATTTATGAACGAACACGCGGGTGCCGTTTGAACAGACCTGACCAGAGGAATAGAAATTCCCCAAGATGGCACCACCCACAGCATTTTCGATGTCTGCATCTTCAAAGACGATCATCGGAGACTTGCCGCCCAATTCCATCGTCACATGCTTGATACCCGCAGCCGCTGCTGCATAAACCTTTTTGCCAGTCGGCACAGAGCCTGTCAGCGACACCTTGTCGACACGATTATCAGTGACCAATGCAGCACCGACATCACCCATACCTTGGATGACATTATAGATACCTGCAGGCAGACCTGCTTCGACCAAAATTTCCGCAACCTTTAGTGCACAAAGCGGTGTGGTTTCAGATGGTTTGAAAACCATAGAGTTGCCACAAGCCAACGCGGGCGCACCTTTCCAGCAGGCAATCTGCGTTGGATAATTCCAGGCACCGATGCCCACACAAACACCCAAAGCTTCACGGCGCGTGTAAACCCAGTCTTCTCCCAATTGGATGTGCTCACCTGTCAGCGTCGCAGCCATACCACCAAAGTATTCAAGCGCATCTGCGCCAGATGTGGCATCAACCGCGATGGTTTCTTGGTACGGCTTACCCGTGTCAAACGTCTCAAGGACGCTCAGGTCATGATTGCGTTCGCGCATGATGTCCGCCGCGCGACGCAGAATGCGACCGCGTTCTGTTCCCGACATTTTAGCCCACGCCGCTTGGGCCGATTTTGCTGCATCCAACGCTTGTGCAATTATTGCAGGGGTCGCAGAATAAACGGTCGCGATTTTTTCACCTGTTGCAGGATAGATCACGTCGATTGGAATTCCAGCTGTATCCTCGACATATTGACCATTGATAAAGTGGCTGGCTGTTGGTTGTGTTGGGTAGCTCATGGTATCGTTCGCCTCCGGCGCAAAAAATTGGGGTAAGGGATGTAGGCCGCAGCGCTATTCCCCGCGTGGGTATCGGGCGTCGTCTTCGACGTTGTTTAGGTCCATGTGATTGCGCATGTAGCGTTCAGATGCTTTTTGCAGTGGCTGGTAATCCCAAGGGTAATATCCGCCTTCGCGCAATGCCTCGTAAACAACCCAACGACGGGCTTGGCTTGCGCGGACATCTGCATCAAACTTATCCAAGTCCCAGCGGGCTTCAGATTTTGCACGCAGCTGTGTTAAAGTTCCTTGGTGTTCTGCAACCTCTGCAAGGTTAGTCAATTCATGCGGATCTTTATCCAGATCAAACAACTGATCAGCGTCTAACTTGCAGCGGTTGTACTTCCACTTTCCATACCGCAGTGAAACCATCGGCGAATACGACGCCTCGGCTGCATATTCGATCGCAACGGGTTCGGTGCGTTCGACGCCCTGCCCCATTGGTTTGACGCTTTGGCCTGTGGTCCATGGTTCAACTTCTGACATATCAACGCCAGCAAGATCGCACAGAGTTGGACAGACGTCGATGTTGGACACCGGTGTTGTGATCAAACCCGGCTCCATATCCGGCGCACAGATCATCATCGGAACCCGCGCCGATCCCTCAAAGAAGGACATCTTAAACCACAGCCCGCGTTCGCCCAGCATGTCGCCGTGATCGGAAACAAACATAATAATCGTCTCTTGGCGTGTTGCTTCGACTGCTTCCATCACTTCACCGATTTTATCATCAAGATAGCTGATGTTGGCAAAATAGGCGCGGCGAGACCGTTTAATATCGTCCTCTGAGATATCAAAACTACGCCAGTCGTTCGCGTCAAAGATGCGTTTAGAATGGGTGTCGTGATCTTCATAATCCATCGCTGGAACGGTCGGCAAAAGATGTTCACAATCCTCATACAAATCCCAATATTTTTTACGGGCAACGTATGGATCATGGGGATGGGTAAAGCTTACAGTCATGCACCACGGACGTTCATCTTTGCTGCGTGCATAGTCGTAAACCTTGCGGGTTGCGTGATATGCAACTTCGTCATCGTATTCCATTTGGTTGGAAATTTCAGCAACGCCAGAGCCCGTGACCGAGCCCATGTTGTGATACCACCAATCAATCCGCTCACCCGGTTTGCGATAATCAGGGGTCCACCCAAAATCGGCAGGATAGATGTCTGTGGTTAATCGTTCCTCAAACCCGTGCATCTGGTCAGGGCCAACAAAGTGCATCTTGCCAGACAGGCAGGTTTGATAGCCTGCACGGCGTAGGTGGTGTGCATAGGTAGGAATGGACGATATAAATTCAGCCGCATTGTCATACACGCCCGTGTCAGAAGGCAATTGCCCAGACATGAATGCAGCACGCCCCGGAGCACACAAAGGTGACGCCGTGTATGCGTTTTTAAAACGGGTTGACCGCGCTGCCAGCTTTTTCAGATTTGGCGCATGCAGCCATTCAGCGGGCCCATCGGGGAACAGCGTGCCGTTCAATTGATCGACCATAAAAATCAGTATGTTGGGCTTGCTCATTGGTCGCTCTCGATCAAGATTTGAAGGGTTTGCAGCGCGGCATCACATGCATCTTTGGGGTCGCAGGCACTGGACAAAGCAGCCCGCAGATAAAGCCCGTCAATTAGTGCAGCCAAGGTGTGCGCATCCCGTTCTGGATGTTTGGAAATGGGGCGCAAAGCATCGGTGAGGTTAGAGTGCAGGCGGCGCTGATACAGCTTTAACAACCGTTTAGTTTCTACGCTGCTTTGCGACTGTGCGTACAACGTCATCCACGCGCTGATCGTTGCAGGCGCAAAACAAGACGGTGCGAAACTGGATTGAATAATCGCACTGGCACGCGCGAAAGGCGT
>JAGSGK010000193.1 GCA_023955215.1 Paracoccaceae bacterium | reverse complement strand
GCGGGTTTGTGATACAGATAACGAATGCGTTTGGAGCGTGGTCACGGATGCCTTCGCCAACAGACTTCATTACTTTGAGGTTGATGCCCAAAAGGTCATCACGGCTCATGCCTGGCTTGCGTGGAACGCCGGCAGTTACGATGCAAACGTCTGCGCCTGCGATATCTTCGTAGGACTGTGTGCCTGACATCTTCGCGTCAAAACCCTCGGATGGGCCAGATTCTGCGATATCCAAAGCTTTGCCTTCTGGCGTGCCAGGTGCGATGTCGAACATTACGACGTCACCTAGTTCTTTGATCGCTGCAAGGTGTGCAAGCGTACCGCCGATTTGACCTGCGCCGATAAGCGCAATCTTAGGTCTGGCCATGTTATACTCTCCGATTTGGGTTGGATTTCGCGCTGTCCCTAGTGCGCTTTTGGGTCTGACGCAAGGGTGCTAGAATTCCCCCTAACCCTTGCAGGGGTATGTTATGCCTCCTCTTAGTGGGCTAAACACTGGTGATCTGTGGGTTTTTGAGGTGGTAGCATTGCTTGAGTTAGACCTAAGCTTTTTCATGATTGCGGCACCTGCGGTTGTTTTTGCGGGCATATCCAAAGGCGGATTTGGGTCTGGCGCCGCCTTTGCGGCTGCATCGATTCTTGCCCTGACTTTGCCACCGGGTTTGGCCCTTGGGGTTATGCTGCCATTGTTGATGTTAATGGATGTCGCCAGCCTTCGCCCTTACTGGGGCAAATGGCGCTGGCATGAGTCGCGATTGCTGATTTTGGGAGGAATACCTGGTGTTGCGCTGGGTGCTGGTCTGTTCAGCATTGTGAATGATGATGTGTTTCGGGTGTTGATCGGTGTTATTTCCGTGGCCTTTGTCATCTGGACGCAACTTACCGCAAGGGGGTGGGTCAATATCTCGGCGGGGGATGCCCCAGATTGGCAAGGAGGATTGGCTGGGTTTGCGGCTGGGTTTACCAGTTTCGTCAGTCACGCCGGTGGACCACCCGCAGCCGTTTACCTGCTGTCGCGCGGGGTCAATAAGACTGAATATCAGGCTTGTACGGTTGTTGCCTTTTGGGCGATCAATATCGCCAAGTTTATTCCCTATGCATTTCTAGGGATGTTCACGCTTGAGACAGGCCTGGCCAATCTTGCTTTGGCACCATTTGCGTTGCTTGGGACATGGATTGGGGTGCGCGCGCATCATTTTGTCCCAGAGCGTATCTTCTTTGCTTTTACCTACGTGATCTTAATGATCACTGGGATCAAATTGATCTTTGATGGTCTGACCTAGGCTTCGCTGTCTGAATTGGGCAGAGCCTCGACCAATGTTTCATAAGATTGTCCCGATGCGATTAAACAGGTCAATCCGTCTGCGCGGGTCATTGTGATGGTCCAAGTCCCTGTGCTGGGGGACGCGTAAACTTCGATTAGGGAATTGTTGGCACCTAGACCAATTGATTGGCGTGTTTCACCATAGTTTGATGTCAGGCGTTCGACCACTTGGGGCCGTGGTCCGCAGTTGCGCACCTGTTGGGCGGCTGCATTTGCTGTTGTTGCGATTAAAAGGCCCGTCGCCATCATGAGGGCTGACATGTGCAACATTTTCATTTCGCGGTTCATTTAATTTACCTTCTCGCAGAGGTGCTGGCTACGTGAGTTGGGCAGCCAATAAGATTTGAGTGGATAATTTTTGTTGCGTTGAAATTGCACGTAAAACGCTGAATCATTGGTTAACTAGACGTTCGATAGGTCAAATTGTGGTTCGGTTTTTGGACTAGATGAGAATTCACCTTGAATGTTTCGTGCGAAAATGGCCTTATGTGTGCAACTTTATGACTCAATGAGGGATTTCAAAATGTCCGCCTCACGCCCATTGCGATCCGTATTATATATCCCAGCATCCAAGCCGCGCGCGCTTGATAAGGCGCGTGGATTGGCGGTGGATGCGATCATCTTTGATCTGGAAGACGCGGTATCTGTTGATGAAAAGATCGCATCGAGGTCCACATTGGCCGAGGCGTTGAATGCAGGTGGTTACGGCGCACGGATGAAGATTGTCCGCATCAATGCATTTGACACGCCTTGGGGGTTTGATGATGCAAAGGCCACCGTTTCGATGGGCGCGGATGCGATTTTGTTGCCAAAGGTAAGCGCCTTGGCGGACTTGGATGCATTGGCGCAAATAACGGGTGACATTCCACTTTGGGCTATGATGGAAACGCCGGTGGGGATGTTGAATGCGGCTGCCATTGCTAGCCATCCAAAGCTGCAAGGCATGGTGATGGGCACCAATGATTTAGCCAAAGACTTGCAAATCCGACACCGCACAGATCGTCTGCCGCTTCAGACCAGCTTGGGTTTGTGCCTGTTGGCTGCAAAGGCGCATGGGCTGGTGATTGTTGATGGTGTGTATAATGCCTTCAAGGATGATGAGGGGCTGAAAGTCGAATGCGAACAGGGCCGTGATATGGGCTTTGACGGCAAAACCTTGATCCATCCCGCACAGGTCGACGTCACCAATGCTGCATTTTCACCAACGAAAGAAGAGGTGGAATTGGCCCAACGCCAGATCGATGCGTTCCAAGCGGCAGAGGCCGCAGGGCAGGGCGTTGCTGTGGTCGAAGGAAAAATCGTGGAAAACCTACATGTTGCAACCGCACGTGATACTCTGGCAAAGGTAGATGCAATCGCAGCCCTAGCCACGGAGTAACACAATGCTACTAATCATTCTCGGTCTGATCTTATGGACAGGTGCACATTACTGGAAACGTCTGGCACCTGATCACCGCGCCAAGTTGGGCGATAAGGGCAAGGGGATCGTTGCGGGCGCAAGCGTGCTGGCGATTGTCTTAATGATCATCGGATACCGCAGCGCTGATTTCATCGCTGTTTGGAACCCACCAAGCGCATTGCAGCACATCACTCACGTGCTGATGCTGACCGCGTTCTTCGTGTTCGGTATGTCGGCAACAACGGGACGTTTGCGCGGATACTTGCGTCACCCGATGCTGATCTCAATCAAAATTTGGGCTATCGCACACCTTTTGGTAAACGGTGACTTGGCCGCGATCATCCTGTTTGGTGGTATGCTCGCTTGGGCTGTTGGTTCAGTCATTTTGATCAACAAAGCAGAGCCAAATTGGGTCCGTCCAGAACCCGGTAACAAGTCAAAAGACATCCTGCTGGTGGTCATCACCTTTGTCACTTTCACCATCGCTGTCGCCATTCACATCGCGCTGGGCGTCAATCCATTCGGGTAAGGAAAAGTCATGAAACTATATCGTTTTCTGTCTGAAGAAGACACCGCAGCCTTTTGCCACAAGGTAACGGATGCCATGAATAAGGGGTGGGAACTATACGGCTCTCCGACCCAAACATGGGACCACGCAGCAGGCATCATGCGGTGCGGTCAATCCGTGGTGAAAGAAGTTGAAGGCACATACACGCCCGAAACCAAACTGGGTCAACACTAATGGTTAAGACGAATACAGGGCGCTTTTTTGAGGATTACGCGGTTGGTCAAGTGATTGATCATGCGGTTCCTCGGACGGTGAAGATGGGGGAACGGGCGCTTTACCACATGCTCTATCCTGCGCGGCATGCCCTGTATTCGTCTGACCAATTCGCCCAAGATTGCGGGCTACCGTTTAGCCCACTGGATGACATGATCGCGTTTCACATCGTCTTTGGCAAAACCGTCCCTGATGTTTCGCTCAACGCGGTTGCGAACCTTGGCTATGCGCAAGGGCGCTGGCTGTTGCCGGTTTGGCCGGGGGATACCCTCCGCGCGCGATCTGAAGTGATCGGTGTCAAACAAAATTCAAACGGCAAGACAGGCGTTGTTTATGTGCGCACGACTGGGCTGAACCAACATGATGAAACGGTGTTGGAATACGTGCGTTGGGTCATGGTGCGCAAAAAGGATTTGGATGCACCTGCACCCGTGACCGTTGTACCAGATTTACCCAAGGCGCTAACCGCTGACCAATTGGTGATCCCCAAAGGCCTTGATTTCACGAATTATGATTTCACTTTGGCTGGGGAACCGCATCGTTGGGGTGACTATGAAATCGGCGAAAAGATTGACCACGTTGATGGCGTCACCGTGGAAGAAGCCGAACACATGATGGCCACGCGGCTTTGGCAAAACACGGCCAAGGTCCATTTTGACACCTCTGCACGCCCAGATGGGTCACGCCTAATTTATGGCGGCCATGTTATTTCGATGGCGCGTGCGCTGTCTTTTAACGGCCTTGCGAACGCACAAATTGTGGCGGGGCTGAATAGCGGAGCACATGCAAATCCATGTTTGGCTGGCGATACAATTCGGGCATGGTCCGAGGTTCTGGATAAAGCGCAAACAGACGCACCTGGTGTTGGCGCGTTGCGATTGCGCCTCGTGGTAACGAAAGGCGGCAAGCCATTTGATTTGCGCGCTGATGATGGTAAATACCTGCCGGAGGTTCTTTTAGACCTCGATTATTGGGTGTTGATCCCGCTTTAATTCAGGAAATTCCCGCTCTTAGTTGGCGTGGAAAACAGGTCATTTTGAGGAAGAAACTTTTGGCCGGCGTTGCCGTCGTAACCGTTGCGTTAATTGGGGTCGAAAAGTACTTTACTGGCCCATCCACGCCAGTGTTCGATTATTCCGGTGAACCCAACTCAGATCAATTTGTACACGATAACTTGCTTGCGACCCTCTATCAAGAGATGGGCCATGCCATGATCGATCAGCTTGAGCTGCCGCTTTTGGGACAAGAAGAAGATGCGGCAGACGTCGCCTCTGTGTTTTTGATCGATGCGCTGTATGAAGAAGAAGCCGCGATCGAGATCACATATGCTGCGGCCGACATGTTTTTAGCGTTGGCTAAAGAGACCGGCGAACCTTATTGGGCAAGTACCCATGGGCCAGATTTGCAACGCTATTACAACTTGGCGTGCTTGTTTGCGGGTGCCGATATGGACGCTCGTGCGCACATAGGCGAAGATCTGGGTGTTCCCGAAGATCGCATGTCTTGGTGTGAAGCTGAATTCGACGCGGCCAAAGCCAGTTGGGGTGCTGCGTTTGAGGGACTTGCTAAAAACGCGCCTGCTCAAAGCATTGCCTATGACGGGGGGACAGAAACGCTGACTGAAAAATTGATCATGGAAGAAATCGGGTCTTTGAACGAAGATTTTGCCTTTCCAAATAAGCTGACTGTTGCCGTTGAAGAGTGTGGTGAACCTAACGCGTTTTACAATCCCGACGAGGTACGCGTTGTCATGTGCACAGAAAATGCGGAATGGTTGCGTTATCTGCCGCTTCCAGAGTGATGCGGTTTTTTTTGAGTGGCTAGCAGGTTGGAAAGTGCCCTTGCTTAAATGTGATCACAGCACTGCGAGCTGTGATCACAAAATACTCAAAAGGTGAAGATAAGTGCAAAAGATGCGTTTTACGCTTCGGAAAATTAACCTCTGCCTAGGTGACACCAGCGTAAAAAGCGCTAGAACATGGTAGAGACTGAAAAAGGACATCAACAATGGCCGACGTGAACCGGGGCAATCGCCCACTCTCACCCCACCTGACTATCTACCGCCCACAGCTTACATCCATGACGTCCATCTTGACGCGGATTACTGGTAACGCGATGCTGATTTCTGCATTGCTGATTGTCTGGTGGTTCTTGGCAGCGGCAACTTCGCCCGAAGCTTACGCTGTAGCGAACGGATTTCTAACCAGCTGGTTTGGTGATCTTGTCATGACCTTCTCGGTTTTGGGTCTTTGGTATCACACGCTTGCAGGTGTACGTCACCTGATTTGGGACAACGGCATCGGCCTTGATATCCCAACAGCTGAAAAAATGGGTTGGGCTGTGATCATCGGATCAGTTGTCCTGACCATCATCACAATCATTTTGGTCTGAGGGGAATACAATGTCTTATTTGACCGACCGTAAACGCGCCACTGGAATGGGTTCTGCCAAAACAGGCACAGAACACTTCTGGCTTATGAAAGTCAGTTCTGTAGCGTTGCTTTTGCTGATCCCGTTGTTTGTTTTTACATTTGGCCCAATGCTGGGTGAAACACAT
>JAGSGK010000283.1 GCA_023955215.1 Paracoccaceae bacterium | reverse complement strand
TCATTGCAGCTGTTGGTGCATATTGGTGTGTAGAGCGCGTGTTCTTTTAAGGCTTAGGACATCGCTTCGCGTAAAGTCGTGAGGGCCGCAACCGGATCATCCGTTGACCAGATCTCATCCCCGATAGCAAAAAAGTCTGTCATTGGGCTGAGCGTTTTGATCAATTCAAGGTTCAGCAAGCCCTCAGCAACAACCGGTACTTCGATGACTTCGGACCACCACTTGAACAGATCGGTTTCGGCAAAGCTGCCGTCGCCCAATGTGCTTTCCCGCACAGGGCCAAAGCAGACGTAATCCGCACCAGCCTCGCCAGCACCCATGCCGTCGTGGCGTGACGTTGAACTGTGAACGCCAACAATAGCATCAGGGCCCAGTTCTTTGCGGGCATAACGCACTTGGTGCGCACCATCACTCAGGTGAACACCGTCAAGGCCAAGGCGTTCAACCAATGGAATATGGTCTTCGATTACCAATGCAACATCTCTGGCATGTGTTACTTCGCGCAGGGCATCTGCCGCCTTGGACAAGCGTTGCTCATCTTGAGAGGCCATAGCCATACGCACACAGGCGATAGGGTGTGCGTCTAAAACGCTGGCCAATAGGTCGGGAAACACGTCCAACTCGAATTCTGCAGGAGTGATAAGATATAGTTGTGGTTGATCGGGTTGTTTGTCTTTGGCGGCCATTGGCTTGGTCCTTTTGTCTAAACTTGTGGCAGCACTAGCGGATGTTGTAGGAAAAGGAAACTTTTATGCCGCTAGTTTCGTCCGGTCGAACGCGTATTTTTAACAGAAACAAGGGCAGGGTGATTGTGTGCCCCGCGTCCTCTGGGTATGGAGCGGGCATGGTTGATATTCCCTTCTTTGTACTCGTGCGTCCGCAAATGGGCGAAAACATCGGCTCTGCAGCGCGGGCGATGTATAACTTTGGCTTAGATCGCATGCGCATTGTGGCCCCCCGTGACGGTTGGCCCAATCAGGCTGCGGTGGCTTTGGCCAGTGGTGCGGGGCGCTTGTTAGATGATGCGCAATTGTCGGATGATCTGCCCGACAGTTTGGCGGATTGCACATACGTCTTTGCGACGACCGCGCGGTCGCGTGATTTGACCAAACCTGTGTATTCACCTGAGGCTGCGATGAAATTGGCCGCCGAAAAAATTGCGGCTGGTGGTAAGGTCGCTGTGTTGTTTGGTCCAGAACGCGCAGGGCTAGAGAATGAAGACATCGCGCAGGCGAACGCTATTATCTCTGTGCCCGTTAACCCTAATTTTGCGTCGCTTAATTTGGCTCAATGTGTGCTCCTCGTAGGCTATGAGTGGATGCGCCAGCAGGGTAAAGTTGAGCATGAAGTTGTTGAAATGGCAGGAACTGACTGGGCAACTGGACAAGAGACAGAACATTTGGCGCGTCACTATGAAGACCGTTTGGATGTGGCGAACTTCTTTTACCCCGAGCACAAAGCTACAAGTATGAAATTAAATCTGCGCAACATGTGGAGCCGCATGCCGTTAACCCGCGCAGATGTGCAGATGTTTCATGGTATCCTGCGGCAGATGGTCCGTTGGAAGGAACGCGACGACTGATCCGCTGGACGATCCGGCTTGCGCGGCCTAACTTGCAACCAACAGTCGCCCTTTAATGTGACATGAGGATCAAGATGAGCACCAAACGCAGTATTTTCGAAGAGGTCGGCAGCGTCGACCAAACGCCCGCCGCACAACCTGGTATGATTGACAAAGGCAGCGACGGCGCACGTGGTGCGATCCGTGTTTGGCTGATGATCCTTTTTGGACTGGTTGTGCTGATGATATTAGTTGGTGGGCTTACCCGCCTCACTGACAGCGGCCTTAGCATTACAGAATGGCGCCCTTTTACTGGTGCGATTCCACCTTTGAATGCTGCTGATTGGCAATCCGAATTTGCGAAATATCAAGCAATTGATGAATTCCGCATTCAGAACCAATGGATGCAACTCTCTGACTTTAAAGTAATTTACTGGTGGGAATGGGGCCATCGACAGTTGGGCCGCGTTGTTGGCTTGGTTTGGGCGATTGGTTTCTTCTGGTTCCTGCTGCGCCGCCAAATCCCAACCGGCTGGACACCACGTTTGCTATTGTTGGGCGTCCTCGGTGGTACGCAAGGTGCTATTGGTTGGTGGATGGTTTCGTCGGGCGTAACGTCTGGTGAAAGCATGGTTGATGTGGCCAGCTACCGTTTGGCGACCCATTTAGGGTTGGCTTTTGTCATCCTTGGTTTCATCGCATGGTACATGATGATGCTGTCGCGCCCCGAACGCGACCTGATGCAAGCACGTCGTGGGAAAGAGGCAAAGCTGTTTGGCTTGTCCACTGGGCTTATGCATTTTGCATTTCTACAAATCTTGATCGGCGCACTGGTTGCTGGGATTGATGCAGGGCGCAGTTATACTGACTGGCCATTGATGGGCGGGCAATTCTTCCCCGCGTCTGCATTTGTACTTGAGCCATGGTGGCGCAATATCTTTGAAAGCCCGGGCTTGGTGCAATTTGTGCACCGCGTAGTTGGTTATGCGCTGTTGGCATTTGCGATCTTTGTTTGGTTGAAGGGGCGGAAATCAGCGCACCGTCGGACCCAAGCGGCGTTCAACATGGCCTTTCTCCTGCTGTGTGCACAGATCATTCTTGGTATCGTTACCGTTCTTTACGGCGCGCCTGTTCAGATCGCCATTGTACATCAGCTGTTGGCCGTGATCTTGTGGGTTACGATACTACGCGCACGCTTCCTAAGCGCCTACCCAACAACAACGTCCCTAAGAGGAAATTGATCCAATGACTGCTTACGACGACTTGATGGCGTTCACGCGCGAGACAACGGCCCTTGGCCAAATTGCTGGTCGCTTGGGTTGGGATCAGGAAACGATGATGCCGAAAGGTGCCGCGCCTCAGCGTGGAGAAGAGATGGCCGCGATTGAAGGTGTCTTGCATGGGCGTCGGACGGACCCACGTGTTGGGGATTGGTTGGCGGCGATTGACACAAGCACGATTGGTGATGTTGGCAAAGCACAAGTGCGCCATATCCAACGCAGTTTTGACCGCGCGAGCAAAGTGCCTGCAGATTTGGCTGCTACGATTGCCCGCGTAACGTCAACAGCGCAAGGCACATGGGCCGCTGCACGTGAAGATGATGATGTTGCAGCTTTCGCGCCTACCTTTGAAGAGGTTATCAACCTTAAGCGCCAAGAAGGCGAAGCCTTGGCTGCAGGTGGAGATGTCTATGACGCAATGCTTGCGGACTATGAACCGGGGACAACTGCAGCTGACTTGGAAGCAATGTTTGGCGCGTTACGCCCTGAATTGACGGCGCTACGTGCCGCAATTCGCGACGCTGACTCACCTGCACCTTTGGAAGGTATTTTTGACGCTGGCAAACAGATGAAGCTGACGCGCCATCTGGCAAAGACATTCGGCTATGACATGAGCCACGGGCGCGTTGACAAAGCAGTTCACCCATTTAGTTCTGGCAGTGGCTTAGATGTACGTATCACGACCCGTACCAATGAAGCTGACCCGTTCAATTGCTTTTACTCAACCATCCACGAAGTTGGGCACGCATGTTACGAGCAAGGAATTGACCGTG
>JAGSGK010000012.1 GCA_023955215.1 Paracoccaceae bacterium | reverse complement strand
GTCAGATCGCGGGTGCGATAGCGGATCATCGGGATGCCTTCTTTCGTCAGCGTGGTGAAAACCAGCTCGCCTTGTTCACCATCTTCGACCAGCTCGCCTGTTTCAGGATTAACAATCTCGGGATAAAAATTATCTTCCCAAATATGAAGCCCGTCTTTGGTTTCAACACATTCGTTGGCGACACCCGGGCCCATGATTTCGGACAGACCATAGATATCAACGGCATGCATATCGAAGGCTTGCTCGACCTCATTGCGCATTGCGTTAGTCCATGGTTCAGCACCGAAAATACCGACTTGAAGGGATGTTTCGCGCGGGTCAAGACCCTGACGTTTGAACTCTTCGAGCAGGTTCAGAATGTATGACGGTGTAACAGTGATCGCTTGAGGCTTGAAATCATTGATCAATTGAACTTGTTTGGTGGTTTGCCCACCGCCCATCGGCACAACAGTTGCGCCAAGTCGTTCGATCCCAACATGCGCACCCAAACCGCCCGTAAATAGGCCGTAACCATAGGCGTTGTGCACCATTTCACCGGGCCGCACACCCGATGCCCGCAAGGATCGCGCAACCATATTTGCAAACAGATCACAATCGTTTCGCGTGTACCCAACCACGGTGGATTGCCCAGTTGTGCCAGAAGACGCATGAATTCGAAGGATTTGTTCGCGTGGTACAGCAAAAAGACCGAAAGGATAATTATCCCGCAAATCGTTTTTCACGGTGAATGGAAATTTCGCAAGGTCCTTAAGGCTGATCACATCGTCCGGGTGAACGCCCGCTTCGTCAAAGCGTTTTTTGTACATCGGAACATTCGTGTAGGCATGGTTCAAAGACCACTTCAGCCGCTTGAGTTGCAAAGCCTCAATCTCATCTCGGGATGCAATTTCGATGGGTTCGAGTTCTGATTTTTTAGCGCCCAAATCTTTCATAGTGATATTCCTTGTATCAGCTTTGTTTGCCCGAAAAATTTGGCGCACGTTTTTCTAGAAAAGACGAAACGCCCTCGGCATAATCTGGTGTTGCGCCGCAAATGCGCTGGTATTCCGCTTCTAATTCGAGCTGCTCATCTAGCGAGTTTGTCGATGCGGCCTGAATGGCTTGTTTTGTCATGCTGAGGCCGATGGTTGGCCCTACGGCGAGTTTTTGGCCGAGTTTGCGCGCCTCTGCCAATAGATCCGCGTCTGGGATGGCTTTCCAGATTAACCCCCATTCGGCGGCTTGTGTTGCCGAAAGCGGTTCAGCGGTTAAGGCGAGCGCCTTGGCGCGAACCTCGCCCAACAATCGCGTTAGGCTCCACGTGCCACCACCATCTGGCACGAGGCCGACCTTGGCAAAAGATTGGATGAATTTCGCGCACTGCGCGGCCAAAACAATGTCACAGGCCAATGCGATGTTTGCGCCTGCCCCTGCCGCAACGCCGTTCACTGCGCAAATAACGGGGCAGTTTAAGGCTTTGATTTGGCGAACCAATGGATTGTAGAAATTGAGGAGCGTTGCGCCCAAATCTGGCGGGCCGTCCATTTTGGATGGGTCACGATCACCAAGGTCTTGCCCAGCACAAAAGCCACGCCCAGCCCCTGTAAGCAAAATCGCGCGGGTACCATTGGATGCGGCATCATTTAGCGCGGTGCGTAGCGCGAGGTGCATTTCCTCGTTAAAGCTGTTCAAGCGGTCAGGGCGGTTCAATGTGATCTGCGTCAGATCGCCATCACGTTCAACAAGAATAGTCTCGCTCATTGTGCATCTCCCCATGCTGAGTTGATATTTTTCTTGCATAAACCGACCGGTTGGTCAATTAATTATTCAACTTCGATCACACACCAAAGGAAACGGTTATGGGAATTCTCGACGTACAAAGTTTTGCGGTTGGTCAGTGGATTTCACCAGACGCATCGGCGCGCAGTATTGAAAATGCGGTGACGGGTGATGTGATGGCGCGTGCTGGCAGCGGGACGTTGGATGTTGTTGGGATGTTGGAGTATGCACGAACCAAGGGCGGCCCTGCATTGCGGGCGATGAATTTCCATGATCGTGCACGGATGCTTAAGGCGTTGGCGACGCATCTTGGGCAACACAAACAGGCGCTGTATGATCTTTCTTTCGCGACGGGTGCCACGCAATCAGACCACTTGATTGATATCGACGGCGGCGTCGGAACGATGTTTGTTTTTGCATCCAAAGGGCGGCGCGAAATGCCAGACGGGCACATTTATGTTGATGGCGATGTCGAACTACTAAGTCGAAATGGCACGTTCCTAGGCCAGCATATTTGCACGCCTTTGCAGGGTGTTGCGGTTCATATCAATGCGTTCAATTTCCCTGTTTGGGGCATGTTGGAAAAGCTGGCGCCGACGTTGTTGGCGGGGGTTCCTGCGATTGTTAAACCTGCAACTGCCACGAGTTATGTGACAGAGCTGGCTGTGAAAATCATGCTCGACAGTGGGTTGTTGCCTGACGGTGCATTGCAGCTGGTATCTGGCGGATTGGGTGACATGCTTGATCACCTTGGACATCAGGATGTGGTGAGTTTCACGGGCTCTGCTGATACCGCATTTAAACTGCGATCTGCACCGCATATTTTGAAAAATTCCATACGGTTCGTTGCAGAGCAGGACAGCTTGAACGCCTCAATCTTGGGGCCAGATGCTGTTGCTGGCACGCCAGAATTTGATCTGTTTGTGAAGGAAGTCCAGCGGGAAATGACAACGAAAGCCGGGCAAAAATGCACGGCTATTCGGCGCATATTTGCACCGCAATCACAGGTGGATGCTGTTATCGCATCGCTGTCTGATCGTTTGGCGAAAACTGTGATTGGTGATCCGTCGGCAAAAGAAACGGGGATGGGAGCCTTGGTGTCCAACAGCCAGAAACGGGATGTTTTGGCAAAGGCTGCGATTATTGGCGGCGAGGCAGAACGGGTTTACGGCGATCCTAATGCGTTTGAAGTACAGGGGGCGGATGGCGCAAAGGGCGCGTTTTTGCCACCGATGTTGTACCACTGTGCAGATCCTGACAACGCGATGCGTGTTCACGACACCGAAGCATTTGGCCCTGTTTCAACCGTCATGGGGTACCGTGATCTGGATCACGCAATCGCGCTGGTTAATCGGGGTGGGGGCAGTTTGGTTGCCTCGGTGATTACCCATGACAGCGATGTGGCGCGTGAAGTTGCGTTGGGTGCGGGCGCGTATCACGGGCGGCTGTATTTCAATAATCGTGACAGCATGAAGGAAAGCACGGGCCACGGTTCACCGCTGCCACATATGGTGCACGGCGGCCCCGGGCGTGCTGGTGGTGGAGAAGAGCTGGGCGGTGTGCGCGGTGTGATGCATTACATGCAGCGCACAGCGATCCAAGGTAGCCCTGATATTTTGACAGCGATCGGGGGCACTTGGGTGCCAGGTGCGGCGGAAAAAATCGCGCCAGCCCATCCGTTCACAAGAACTTTTAATGAAGTCCAAATTGGCGAGACAATCCATACGGAACCACGCATCGTTACGATGGAAGACATTGAACATTTCGCAGAATTCACTGGTGACAATTTCTATGGACACATGGACGAAGAAGCCGCATCGCGGAACCCGTTTTTCCCAGGTCGTGTTGCTCATGGGTATTTGCTGTTGTCGTTTGCGGCGGGTCTGTTTGTTGAGCCAAATGAGGGGCCAGTTCTTGCAAATACCGGGCTGAATAGCCTGCAATTTATGAAGCCTGTGGCGGCTGGTGACAGCATCAAAGTGCGGTTAACCGTGAAAAAGAAAACCCGTCGCACGGATGAATACGGCGAAGTGCAGTGGCATGTGACGCTAACCAATGAAGAAGAAGAATTGGTGGCGGAATACGAATTGCTGACGATGAACACGTACTAGCAACCCAAAACCCCGCCGATCATGGCGGGGCTAAAACGCCAGATAGCCAATCGCCCCGAAGGCAAGTGCAACGCCGCACCACTGAATGGGCGACATTCTTTCTTTAAGGAACATCCATGCCAGAACGACGGTGATCATGCCAAACATGGATGCTGTGACGGCTGCAAATTCTGGGCGGTTTAGGTTGCCTGAGCCAATGACAATGCTGTGCGCCGTTGTATCGAGAAAGGCCATTGCTGCGAGGAATGGCCATGCGCTTCGGCTTGGTAATTTCGGGCCGTTTCGTGACAAAAGCAGAATTAGCACGCCGACAGTTGCGGCCAAACGGCTGATGAAAATAACGGGTAATTCATCCCCTGCTTGGGTTGCAATGTGGCCAATTGCAAAGGCGCTGGCGAAGCCTGCTCCGCCCAGCAAAGCCCAGCCGATTGCTGATGTAGCTGAGGTTTCGCCTTCGTCTGATTGCGATAAAAACCCAACGATTGCGACCCCTGCGATCACAGCACCCACGGCGAGCCATTGGTCCCACGGAACAGTTTGGCCTGAAATGCCAGCCCACGTGATGGAAAGAATGGGATAAGCGCCGATGATTGGCGCGACCAGTCGAACTGGACCGATGGCGAAGGCGTTATACAGGCCGATGCAGCCGAGCAAATAGACGATGCCGCCTAGGATGCTGTACCCAAAACCAGCCTGTGACATCGCTGACCAATCCCCTAGAGTCAGGGAGATTGGCGTCAATATGATCGTGCCTGCCACCAAAACAGTGGCTAACAATGGTAGGATGCCACCGTGTTGTGCGATGTAGCGCACGCAAAAATCGTGCACGCCCCAAGCAAGAGCAGCAATCAGGCCAAGCGCGAGTGAGAGCATGAGGTGCCTTTCGTGTGAACCCACGCAGTACATCGCAGGAATTCTGTTGATATTTAACGCGACTCACTTGATTTGCGAAGGTAAATTGATATTCTTAGGATTAAATAATTATTCCGCTCATGCAACACGTGCCGCAGCGGATTTCTTAAGGACGCTGACATGCTCGATGATCTCTACGCAAAGGTCCAGCCCGGCCCGCCAAAGCCCAGCAAAATTATCATGCCGCAACAGTTTTCCCTGCCGCAAGGGACGGAACGCTACGTTGTAGAGGGCGCGGGGGCGATCCTTGTGTCTGTTTACGCGGGCGATCAGATTACGGTTATCAATGATGAAGGTGGGCAGGTTTGCGAATTGGTTGCCGCCGATTCCAAAGGTGCAATTGATCTAGGTATTGTTGGTGAAGCTGCGAACGGCCCCGCTGATGGGTTGCGCCATCTGCTGACAAGCAATGATCAATCCTTGCGTGGAATGCGTATGGGACTTGAGGCGCGCAATATTTACCTTGGAAATGCCGAAGCCGTTCGATTTTTTGATGCCCAAACGCGACCAAAATCCGAGCAATCCCTGACAGTTCAACGCGATGGTACTGTCATTATCGCAACGCCGTCGCAGGGAATGGATTTTGAACAGCAGGATACCGCAACGCCGCTGACTGTGATGGTGAAGCGTGCGACCTTAAAATTTGCGGCGCGGTTTGAGTTGCCAAATCCGTTGGCCGACCCGATGCAAGACATCCGCGTGCACACGCAGACCGCCGAGAGCTTTTTCGTTAAGGCTGGCGATTACATTCAGATCATTGATGTGGATGGGCGACAGTGTTCGGATTTTGAATGTTTTAGTGCGCGTAAACTGGACAAAGGCATTGAGCACGCGTTGGACGTTACGACCACGCGCACGTTGATGGGCCATGCCTATCCGATGCCGGGTTTGCACGCGAAATATTACGATCAAGAAATGTTGCCGTTGGTTGAGGTGGTGCAAGATACCTGTGGGCGTCACGATGCGTTTGCGCTGGCGTGTTCGGCAAAATATTACGACGATATTGGCTATCCGGGCCACGTGAATTGTTCGGATAATTTCAACTACGCGCTGGATAAATACGGAATTGCGGGTCGTAAGGGCTGGATGGCGATCAACTTTTTTTTCAACACTGGGCTTGATGATCACGGTGTGATGTACGCGGATGAGCCGTGGTCGATGCCCGGTGATTACGTTCTATTGCGCGCACTGACAGACATCGTTTGCGTGAGTTCCGCCTGCCCAGATGACACGACGGCCGCCAATGGCTGGAACCCCACAGATATTCACGTTCGCACCTACAGCGGCAACGAAACATTCCAACGCTCAGTGGCATATCGCCCAACACCAGATTCGGAAGCTAAGATGACCAAACAAACTGGATTCCACGACAAATTCGCCCAGCACACGCGTAACTTTATTGAATACAACGGCTATTGGTTGGCCAATTGCTTTGCCGAAGCAGGGCCGATCCAAGAATACCACGCGTGCCGCGAAGGCGTTGTGATGATGGATCTTTCGCCGTTGCGCAAATTCGAAATCACCGGTCCAGACGCAGAGGCGCTGTGTCAGTATATCTTTACGCGCAACATGAAAACGCTTGCTGTCGGTGGCGTTGTGTACACGGCGATGTGTTATGAACACGGCGGCATGATCGACGACGGCACGGTGTTCCGTCTGGCCAAAGACAACTTTCGTTGGATTGGTGGCAATGATTACGGCGGTGAATGGATGCGTAAGCAGGCCGAAAAGCTGGGGCTGAATGTTTTGGTTCGTTCTTCCACGGATCAGCTGCACAATGTCGCCGTTCAGGGCCCCAAAAGCCGCGATTTGCTGCGCAAGATCGTTTGGACCGCGCCCCATAATCCAGAGTTTGATCAATTGGGTTGGTTCCGTTTCACGCCTGCACGTTTGAACAACGAAAGCGGCACGCCGTTTATTGTTTCGCGTACAGGGTACACGGGCGAGCTGGGCTACGAAGTGATGTGTCACCCCAAACATTGCGAAGAGATTTTCGACGCGATTTGGGGCGCTGGGCAAGAATTTGATATCAAACCGATGGGCCTTGAGGCGTTGGATATGGTTCGGATTGAAGCAGGACTGATTTTCGCTGGGTATGATTTCAGCGATCAAACTGACCCGTTTGAGGCTGGCATTGGCTTCACCGTTCCACTGAAATCTAAGACCGATGATTTCATTGGGCGCGATGCGTTGATCCGGCGCAAAGAAAACCCGATGCGCAAAATGGTTGGCATTGATATCGACAGCAATGTTGACGTGGAGCACGGCGATTGCATCCATATTGGCCGTGCGCAAATCGGCGAAGTGACGTCATCGATGCGCTCGCCTTTGCTGGGTAAAAACATCGCTTTGGCGCGCATTGACGTGGCGCACGCTGAAATCGGTACACAAATTGAAGTGGGTAAATTGGACGGCCACCAAAAGCGCTTGCCAGCCGAGATTGTGCCGTTCGCGCATTACGATCAAAAGAAAGAACGCCCACGGTCATGACCTCTTCCGCCTTAGATAAATTAGGCGGAGAAGGCGCGCTGCGCGAACTGGTCGAGCATTTTTATTACTTGGTGGAAACCTTGCCAGAAACAGAACAATTGCGTGTTCTGCATATGGATGGGCATGGCTTTGCGCATACCCGCACAGAACAGTTTGAATTTATGTCAGGTTTCTTAGGTGGGCGGCAATATTATATGGAAAAGCATCGACACATGAATGTGAAAGATATCCACGCCCATGTGCCTATTCGTGTTGAAGATGCCGAGGTATGGTTGCAAACGATGGATTGCGCGTTGTCAGAGCTGAAACACGCTGGCGCGCATATTGATCGGATGAAGGCAACGCTGCGACGTGTGGCGATGATCTTGGTGAATGTTGGGAAAATTGCGCAATGAAAACCTTGGCATTGATTTGTGGTCTTGCAGTTGCGGCAACTGGCGCAGCTGCGCAATCGGTGAAGCTAAAATCAGCAGAAATCGCTGATCTGTTAACGGGAAACACGGCTGTTGGAACATGGCAAGGTGCGCCGTACCGACAGTATTTCAGCGAGGACGGCTCAACGATTTATGCGCAAAATGACAGCCGCTCTGCGCTGGGCAAATGGCGCATTGATACGGATCGCGATGAATACCAAAGCATTTGGGCGCGTGATACTGTTTGGGAGGGTTGGTACGTGATGGAGTATTTGGGGACCTATTTTTGGGTCAGCAAATCAACGCCACCAACGCCTTTCAAAATGGTCAAAGGGCAGCAATTGGTTCCAACAGACGATTGAGCTTAACCTGCCGCGCCGCCGAATATTTGTGCATCGGCGGCGGGGTATTTGACATTAGTTTTTCAGGTAAACTTCCATGCTGTCATCCAGTGCATCTTTCCACGGGGTGTGGTGCATCGGGGCCATCGTGCCTGTGATCACTGAAGCATAAGCGTTGTTGCGGAAGGTCATGATGTCTGCAACTTTGTGACCTTTCCAAGCCTTAAACGCCTGACACGCGCCTTCTACATCGAACGACGGATAGTCAGTTTCGTCGATCAGTTCTTTGGTGTAATCGCCCTGATACCAGATGCAGCCATAGTCATCCTCAAGCGCGTCTTCACGGGCGATGCGCTCCTCAACGTCGGCTTTCATGTCGGCTGTGGACGGCGTTTCAATGCGCCCTATCATCACATCACGCGACCACCAAGCTTGGGCGTCAAACATGTTGAACGTGAACCACTGATCCTGCATGCCAAGGTAAAACAGGTTCGGATTATCGGCCCATGCCACGCCCTTGTACAAGTTCGCAGACGCCAGACGGTTTGCTGTTCTCAGGTTCAAATCTTCGGCCATGAACGGGAAATGGTGGATGTAGCCGGTACACAAAAGGATCGCATCCACGTCTTTGGTTGTGCCATCTTTGAAATGCGCGGTGTTGCCGACAACTTTCGTAAGCAACGGAACCTCTTGCCAATTGTTGGGCCATTTAAAGCCCATAGGTGCTGTACGATGGGACACGGTGATAGATTTCGCGCCGTATTTCCAACACTGCGAACCAATGTCTTCGGCGGAATAGGATGTGCCGACGATCAGGATGTCTTGGTCTTTGAATTCCAAAGCATCGCGGAAATCATGGGCGTGCAGAATGCGGCCCTTAAAGCTATCAAATCCTTCGAATTCAGGGACGTTCGGCGTTGAGAAGTGACCCGATGCGCAGACAACGTAGTCAAATTCTTCGGTGGTGCGTTCACCACTTGGCAGGTCTTTGACGGTGACAGAAAACTTGCCGTCTTCAAATTCTACGTTGCGCACAACAGTTTCGAATTTGATCCAATCACGGATATCTGCCTTTTTCACACGGCCTTCGATGTAATCGAACAGAACCGCACGTGGTGGGTAAGATGCGATCTGTTTGCCAAAGTGTTCTTCGAACGAATAATCCGCAAACTCCAAACCCTCTTTTGGGCCATTGGACCAAAGGTAGCGATACATCGACCCGTGCACGGGTTCGCCGTATTGATCTAGGCCCGTGCGCCACGTGTAATTCCACAATCCACCCCAATTAGATTGCTTTTCAAAGCAAACGATTTCTGGAATTTCTGCGCCTTTAGCGGCGGCGGATTGAAAGGCACGCATTTGGGCCAAACCGCTTGGGCCTGCGCCGATGATTGCTACTCGTTTTGTCATTTTATTGGTCCTTTAAATAGAAATGGGCCGCAGTGATTTCCACTACAGCCCTAAAAATTTATACGATGAATATCAGCATTAGATGTCCAGCGTGTTTGCTTTTTCCCAAGACGAGAAGTGGTTGCAGAAATCATTCCACTCTTGGTGTTTCATCTTCAGAAACGCGGCAGAGAATTCATCGCCCATCGCAGACATCAATTCTTTGTCACGGTTGTACGCGCGCAAAGCATCCAGCATGTTCAACGGCAGTTTTGGTGCGCCACGTACTTTATGGCCATCTGCGTACATGTCGATGTCGTGGCGTTTGCCAGGGTCTGCTTTGGAACGAACGCCAGACAGACCAGCGGCAATAATCACCGCTTGCAAAAGGTAAGGATTCACCGCGCCATCTGGCAGGCGCAGCTCAAATCGGCCAGGGCCTGGCACACGAACCATGTGCGTGCGGTTGTTGCCTGTCCATGTCACGGTATTTGGCGCCCAAGTCGCACCAGAAATCGTGCGCGGCGCATTGATACGCTTGTAGCTGTTCACAGTTGGATTGGTGATCGCAGCCAATGCGGAGGCGTGCTTCATGATTCCGCCAAGGAAGTGGCGGCCCTTTTCAGACAGTCCCAACTCGGTTGTTTGGCTTTCATCGCTGATCGGTGCTGCAAACACGTTGGTTTTTGCGTCTGAACCAGCAGCATCCCAAACAGAGACGTGCGCGTGGCAGCCGTTGCCTGTTAGGCCCTCGACCGGTTTAGGCATGAACGTCGCGCGGTAGCCGTGTTTTTCGGCGACGGTTCTGGTCATGAATTTAAAGAAGCTATGCTTGTCGGCAGTCTTCAGCGCGTCATCATAATCCCAGTTCATTTCCCACTGGCCATTCGCATCTTCGTGGTCGTTCTGGTACGCGCCCCAACCAAGATCGAGCATGTAATCGCTGATTTCGCGGATCACATCCAAGCGGCGCATGAATGCTTGTTGATCGTAACACGGTTTGGCAGCGGTATCGAACGGATCAGAGATTTGATCGCCAGCAGGTGTGAGCAAAAAGAATTCTGCTTCGATCCCGGTTTTGACGTGCATGCCTTCTTCGGCGGCTTCGGCAACCAAACGGCGCAATACGTTGCGCGGTGCTTGTGCAACGTCTTCGCCTTCCATCACACAGTTGCCAGGCACCCATGCAATTTCTTTGTTCCAAGGGAGGATGATTACGGCCTCTGGATCAGGTACAGCCAACATATCAGGGTGCGCCGGCGTCAGATCAAGCCAAGTCGCAAAGCCTGCAAATCCTGCGCCGTCTTCTTGCATATCAGCAATTGCACGTGCTGGAACCAATTTGGCCCGCTGTCCACCGAACAGGTCGGTGAAAGAAATCATGAAATATTTGACGCCATTTTCTTCGGCGAATTTTGCGAGATCAGTTGTCATGTGATCGCTCCCTATTGTTGTTTCGTTGACTGTGATTGAAAAAGGCGCGTGTCACAAGACCGCGCCTTTTTGAAAATTTAGAAGGATGTGTTTGGCTTCCCTGGATACCAATTTGTGCCCGCCAGTGGAACCTGTGCCATTGCGGCGGCTTCCATTGTTAGCGCCACAAGATCTTCTGGCTCTAAGTTGTGTAAATGGTTTTTGCCACACGCGCGGGCAATGGTTTGGGCCTCCAGTGTCATCACCTTGAGGTAATTACGTAAACGACGCCCACCCTCAATGGGATCAAAGCGTGCCATAAGGTCAGGATCTTGCGTGGTGATGCCAGCAGGGTCTTTGCCCTCGTGCCAATCATCATACGCCCCTGCCGTTGTGCCTAGTTCGTTGTATTCTTTTTCCCACTTCGGATCATTGTCCCCAAGCGCGATCAAGGCTGCCGTGCCAATAGCAACTGCATCTGCACCAAGCGCCATTGCTTTCGCCACGTCTGCGCCAGAACGGATGCCACCTGAAAGGATCAGCTGCACTTTGCGGTGCATTCCAAGGTCTTGGAGTGCTTGAACCGCAGGGCGTACAATTGCGAGTGTTGGCTGGCCAACGTGTTCGATGAACACATCTTGCGTCGCTGCTGTGCCGCCTTGCATACCGTCCAAAACAACCGCATCCGCGCCCGCTTTGATCGCAAGTGTTGTGTCATAGTAAGGACGCGCACCTGCAACTTTCACATAGATTGGCACTTTCCAGCCTGTGATTTCGCGCAACTCTAGGATTTTGATTTCCAGATCATCAGGGCCCGTCCAATCAGGGTGACGACAGGCGGAGCGTTGGTCGATACCCTTTGGAAGGTTGCGCATGTGGGCCACACGGTCAGAGATTTTTTGACCCAAAAGCATACCGCCGCCACCTGGTTTGGCACCTTGGCCAACCACGATTTCAATCGCGTCTGCTTTGCGCAAATCGTCTGGGTTCATCCCGTAACGGGATGGCAAATATTGATAGACCAGCTTGTTGGAATGACCGCGTTCTTCGGGGGTCATGCCACCGTCGCCAGTTGTGGTGGAAGTACCAGCGGCGGATGCGCCACGACCCAATGCTTCTTTTGCGGGGCCAGAAAGCGCGCCAAATGACATGCCAGCAATCGTGATTGGGATATCCAGCTCGATCGGGTTTTCTGCGTGCAGACCACCGATGGTAACGGAGGTTTCACACTTCTCGCGGTAGCCTTCCAACGGATAACGCGAAATAGATGCGCCCATAAACAACAGGTCATCAAAAGACGGAACCTTGCGTTTCGCGCCACCGCCGCGAATGTCGTAAATGCCAGTTGCGGCTGCACGACGAATGTCGCTGTTCACGTCTTGTGTGAACGTAGCCGATTGGCGTGGCGTGGTGTTCGGGATGTTTTTGTCGGTCATTTTCTAAGTCCCTTAATACGCGCCAGCGTTATCAACATCAAAGTTATACAGGGTCCGTGCGGACCCATAACGGGTGAATTCGGATGGGTCGGCATCAATGCCAGCCTCGTCTAACAAGCCTTGCAAAATCTCGATGTGTTCGGCGCGCATCTCTTTCTTTTCGCAATCCGCACCGAGGCTTTTGACTGTGCCGCGTACAAAGAAACGTGCCTCGTAGCAGCTGTCGCCCAGCGCCTCGCCTGCATCACCGCAGACAACAAGGTTACCAGATTGACCCATGAATGCGGCCATGTGGCCGATGCTGCCTTGAACAACGATGTTCACGCCTTTCATGGAAATACCGCAGCGCGATGATGCGTTGCCTTTGACAACAATCAAGCCGCCGTGGCCCGTTGCGCCCAAATACTGGCTTGCGTCACCTTCGATGATGATTTTTCCAGACATGATGTTTTCACCTGTGCCCGGACCCGCAGAACCATGCACATGCACAGTCGCTTGTTGGTTCATGCCACCGCAGTAATAGCCTGTGGAGCCTTTGACGTTCACTTCAATCGGGGCATCCAAACCAACGGCAATCGCGTGTGAACCCTTTGGGTTTACGATTTCCCAAACCGTTTGGTTTGTGTCTTCGGCTTGTGCGTGAAGGGTTTTGTTAAGTTCGCGCAGACCCTGCGCTTCTAAATCGAAACTTTGCATTTAAGCTGCCTTTTCTTGCGCAGATGGGGCCGCGTTGTGGCTCCAGAAATAAACGGTTGCGGGCTCTGGTTCCCAGATGCGGGCGTCTTCGATGCCAGGCAGATTTACCAAGGCACGATATTCGGACCCGAAGGCAACGTATTGATCCGTTTCGGCCATCACCGCAGGTTTGCAGGCGATTGGGTCGCGAACAACACCAAAGCCGTCTTTTGTTCCAACCACAAATGTGAAAAACCCGTCGAGATCATCAAGTGCGCTTTCGAGCGCTTCGCCGAGGGTTGAACCCGTTTGCATTTTCCATGTCAGGTATGCCGCGCCAACTTCGGTGTCGTTTTCGGTTTCGATGTGAACCCCAAGACGGCGCAATTTACGACGCAGCGAGTTGTGGTTTGAAAGCGAGCCATTGTGAACGAGGCATTGATCGTCGCCCGTGTTAAACGGGTGCGCGCCCATTGTTGTAACGGCTGATTCAGTTGCCATGCGCGTATGGCCGATTCCGTGTGAACCACTCATTTGACGAACATCAAAGCGTTCTGCCACATCTTTGGGCAATCCGACCTCTTTGAATATTTCAAGAGATTCACCACGGCTCATCAAGCGTAACTCAGAATGGTTTTCGGTTAAGAAGGCACGTGCTTCGACCATCTGATCGGCGTTAATTTCAAGCACCGCATGGGTGTCTTTGACATCCATTTTCACCTTGCCTTGGATGGCACTGCGCAGGGCATTATCCAGTTTGTGAAAGCTCGTTTCAGGCGTATCGGATTGAACCGTAATTTTGGCCTTACCTTCTGATTCTCCACTATAAATCGCGATGCCAGCACTGTCTGGCCCACGATCTGTCATGGTAATCAGCATATCAGTCAGCATGTCGCCGAGCTTTGGCTCTAGCGATTTGTCTTTTAGAAAAAGTCCGACGATCCCACACATGGCGCAACGTCCTCCTGAAGTGGTGAGTGTTTTCGACTCAAATGCTAACACCAAAAAAACCCTGTTTCAACTGACAAGAAACTTTTTTTCATTGTAGGTAAACAATTTTTACGAAGAAAAATGCAAAAAGGGGCGCCGTTTAGGGCGCCCCTTTGGGTTTGTTTGTAAATCGAGCTTAGTAGCGTTCTATTGCAGCTTTGGTTCGCTCGGCTGATGCCGTTTTTGCAGCTTCGGCCAATTCCTCAGATTCGCGGCGCGCTTGGATGACGTGCCATCCGAGCCAGAAAACCACACCGACAATAACCATCGGAACTTCGTATCCTTGAAATGGATAGATTGCGCCAACATCGGCCAAATCTACTGCCCAACTGCTATATCCTATTGTAGACATTTTAGTGCTCCTTAAGACTTAACTAGGTTGAGGTTTGCGCGCGTGATTTCCGCGACCGCATCTTCGTAGGCTTGGTTTTCACCAAAATCGAGACCCTGTAGTTCCACTTCGGCTGGAATGCGAAGCGTACCCATTGAGGCCTGAATTTTGGTCACGACGAAGGCAGGGATGAAACCCAACACACCGAACATGATGATAGCACCTACGAGTTGGCCCAGTGGGTTAATCGTAGCGTAGCCTTCGAATGGTGATGATGGTGCGCCCCAAAGAACGAAGCCTGCAATCACAACACCCATGAAGCCTGCGTAGCCGTGTACTGCGACTGCGCCAACCGCATCATCAATTTTGAACTTCCGCTCAACATAGTAGTGCAGTTTGTAGGCAAGGACCGGAACAATAGCGCCGATGATCAAAGCCTGCATCGGGTGATACAGATCGTTACCAGCAGATGCGCCTATGATCCCAGCAAGACCGCCAGAGAACGTCCAGAACGCATCGCCCTTTGAAACGAGATAGGATGCCATCAGGCCGCCAGAGAGTGACAGCAAGAAGTTGAACGTAATCGCGCCAAGTGACGTTGGTGCCAGGTAGATGTTTGTGGCTGTCCATGTGGTGCCCGTGATTTCGCCACCAATAACTTCTGGTGAGATGAGAGGCACGTTACAGGCGGCATAAAAGCCCCAGAACCCTGTGTAGATCATGAATATGCCAAGTGTGACCATCCAAGGGTTGTGCGGAGGAATGTCACGCGGTGTGCCATCTTCTGCAAATTTACCAAGGCGTGGGCCAAGAACCCAAAGCACACCAAGAGCATAACCACCCGCAATCGCGTGGATAACGCCAGACGCATACGCATCGTGGTAGCCCAGTTTTTGAACCATCCAACCCGCGTAGTGCCAGCCCCATGCCGCATCAATGATCCACCAAACAGAACCGATAAGAACCGCGTGAACCCAAAGAGCGGAAGAGCGAATACGCTCGATAACCGAACCAGAAACGATCGAAGCCGCTGTCCATGAGAACAACAAGAAGGCCGCCCAGAACACACCCGTGATGCGATCGCCAAGGTTTGTCGCCATCGTTTCGGATGTTGGAAGGTTTGCTTGGCCAGCTGCAAAATCAATGCCGCCCATGATCGGAAAGCTTGGGAATGCCCAATAGATCCACCAGCCGAAGAAGAAGAAGGTTACAGTGACTAATGGAATGATCATCACGTTCTTCATCAATGTATGCAGGTGGTTTTTTCTGCGGCTTGCGCCAACTTCATACATGCAAAACCCAACATGAATTAAGAACATGAAAACCACCGTTACCCAGTAATAAAACTCGGTAAATATGGTGGTTAGTGCGTCAAGATTTCCGTCCACTTTCTGTCTCCCCGTGGTTGTTTTTCTTTTTAAGAAAATTTTATTCCGCAAAATAGCGGCAATAATAGACCACATGTCAACTAAAAACTCCAAATTGTCGCACCTTAGAGTTTTAGTGCTGTTAATAAAGAGTTTTAGTGCTGTTAATAAATATTGCCTCTTAGGAAAATAAATTGAATGTCATTCTTGATTTTTGGATCGCGATGATGCTGAATGCGCGCCAACAAGACTTAAACAAATCAGGGAAAAAATCATGGCTATCATCTGGAGACACTCCGCACTCGCACATCGTCACGCAGCAATTGGCGGCGAGTTGGAAGATTGGAACGGCATGGGCACGGCATGGTTTTATGACCATACGCCAGAACGCGCCAAAGCAGATTATGAAGCGATCCGCACCAAAGCTGGCCTTATGGACGTATCGGGTCTGAAAAAAGTACACCTTGTTGGCCCAGACGCGGCCTACGTGATTGATCGCGTGACAACGCGGAATGTGGAAAAGATTGCAGTGGGTCGTTCCACCTACGCATCTATCCTGAATTCCGATGGCAAGTTCATTGATGACTGCATCATCTATCACCTAGCGGTGAACACATGGATGGTTGTGCACGGTACAGGCACCGGCATGGAGCAACTGACATCTGTTGCAGCGGCGAAAAACGTAGCTGTCATTATGGACGATGATTTGCACGATATGTCTTTGCAGGGCCCACTGGCTGTGGATTTTCTTGCCAAGCACATCGACGGTATTCGTGATTTGGCCTATTTTGGTATCCTTCACACGAAGCTGTTTGGCAAAAGCGTTATGATTTCACGTACGGGTTACACTGGCGAACGTGGCTACGAGATTTTCGTCGGCGCGAAAGATGCGGTTCATGTTTGGGACAACATTCTTTTTGATGGCGAAAGCATTGGCATTCGTCCGTGTCAGTTCTCAACGCTCGATATGCTGCGGATCGAAAGCTATCTGCTGTTTTACCCAGGTGACAATTCCGAAACCTTCCCATTCGATGACGAGCCATGCGGCGACACCATCTGGGAATTGGGTCTCGAGTTCACGGTGTCTCCTGGCAAAGAAGGCTTCATCGGTGCTGAAAACCACTATGCAGCACAAGGCAAAGAGCGTTTCAAAATCTATGGCGTGCAACTGTCCGACAGCATGGCCCAAATGGAAATGCACGCCCGCGTTATGGCTGGCGGCAAAGACGTTGGTGTTATCACGTATGGTCTGTCATCCGAGCTGAACGGCTATTCCGTAGCGATTGCGCGTCTTGATCCATCTGCGGCGAAAGCAGGGACCAAGCTGACAGTTGTGCAGCCTGACGGAACCGAGCTGGCAGCAACCGCAGAAGAGATGCCTTTCTACGACAAAGAAAAAGTCATCCGCGCTGCAAAAGGTTGATCTAAAATACAGGCGCGGGAGTGATTCCGCGCCTAACTGTCTTGACGAGGACGATATGTCTAAATTTGAATTTCCACCTTCTATCCGCAGCCGACCCGTTTACGGGACTTTAGAAGCCCGACCAGGTAAAACCCATTTGATGATCGCTGACGCAGAGGGCGCTGAGGCGATCCTTGCAGTTGCGACGCCTGATTTGATGGCGGCAACGCATATTATTTATATCCCTAAGGGAACAGACTACGCGGATAAATTGCGCGCTTTGAAGCCTGCACAGTTTTACGAAGGCCCGACCTATGCTGCGTCTGTCACGCGCATTCAGCGTGTTTTGCAAGACGCGCAGATGGGATTGCAGGTGTATCTTGCCGGGACAGAAGGGTTGATGGGCCAAGCCCAGAACGAAGCGATGAAAGCTGGCATTCCGCACACGGCAATTCAGACAGAACATCGTGGTTCCATCGCTCGGCGCATGCAGTGCGTGCATTGCAAAGGTATTACTGAAGACGTGGAAACCGATCCATTTGTGTGTTCGCACTGTGGGTTGAACCTGTTTGTGCGTGATCACTATTCCCGTCGCTTGGCGGCCTATCAGGGTGTTTGCATCGACGCCGAAGACCCTGGAAATGTTCCACCGCAAAAAGGGATTTACGAATGAGCGGCGCAGAAAAAATCGCAGTTCGCGTAACCGAAGTGAGCCCGCTGAATGAGTTGGTCACGCGGTTCAAATTTGAGCCCGTTGCGGGTGGTTTGTTGCCGACGTTTTCAGGTGGTGCGCACACAGTTGTTGAAATGCGCGACGGTGATATCACGCGGATGAATCCGTATTCCCTGATGTCTGATCCGTTCGATCAAACGGCCTATACTATTTCGGTGCGCCGTGATGATGAGGGGCGTGGTGGATCGCTGTTTATGCATAAGAACATATCTGTTGGCGATGAAATTACGATCTCGAACCCAGTGAACCTGTTCAGTCTTGATCTACGTGCGAAAAAGCATCTGATGATCGCTGGCGGTATCGGTATCACGCCGTTCCTTGCGCAAATCAAACAATTGGACCGCGCCCACGGTAACTGGGAGCTGCATTATTCCTGTCGTTCAGAGGCGTTGGGTTCGTATGTTGATTACCTGACCAACACACACCCCAACGATGTCGAAGTGTATTACGACGACCAGAAACAAGCGATTGATCTGGAAAATCTGCTCGATGGGCAACCGCTTGGGACGCATATTTATGTGTGTGGCCCAAAAGGAATGATCGACTGGGTGCGCGGCAAAGCGACGGAGTTGGGTTGGCCACGCGAGGCGATACACTATGAAGAATTCCTTGCGCCACAACCAGGCAAACCGTTTGAGGTGAAACTGGCCGTTTCCAACAAAGTGATCCAAGTGGGCGAACGAGAAAGCCTGCTAGAAGCGATTGAGCGTGCGGGCGTAGATGCACCGTATCTGTGCCGTGGTGGCGCGTGCGGAATGTGCGAAACATCGGTGATTGATTATTCTGGTAACTTTATTCATCGCGATCATTGGCTTGAAGAAGACGAGCACGCCTCTGGCAAGAAAATCATGCCTTGCGTATCCCGCTTTGAAGGCAAAACATTAGTATTGGACAGATAAAATGACGATACAGTTCAACGACGAAACCTTTCGCGACGATTATTCGTTCCGCAATTCTGAACGCGCGATCAAACGCTTTCCGTTTCCGTTCGACAAAGACAGCTACATGTATGCGGTCAACATGGAACAGCATCGTGGCGGTCCGTCCGACAGCATCTATGAAAAGCGGTTCGATGTAGACGAGCATTACGTGTCTGAGATGCGCGATCGTGCGATGGTGCTGGCGGATGATCCGTTGCGCTGCCAATCGCTGCCGCACATGACGTTGGCTGGCTGGGATTTGTTGGAACTGATCATGGTGTCCAAGTCCGAAGATTATCCAGATTTGTTTCAGCTGCACCGCGATGGCGACCAGTGGCATTGGATTAACAAGCCACTTGGCATTGATGACAAGTTCACATTCATGGACGAAACCACGCTGCCATACGGGCCAATGGAATACATCACGCGCCAAACGCAGGGTGATTTTTGTGTGCTGGATCAGCGCGATGATAACCTGTGGATGGACGCGGGCATGATCACGACGCAAGCTGATTGGTCGCTGGACTTCGACATCGGCATGAACTTTTTCGAATGGCACGCGCCTGTGCCATTGGCCCATGAAAAAGGGATTTTTGTGCGTGCGTTGAAATTCTTGTTGAACATTCAGCAAGGTGCGCCTGCGCGTCGTTTGAACTGGACCATGACGGTTAATCCGTTGCTGGATACGTCGCCTGAAAATTACCACAAATGGGGCATCCAAAAGACCGAGCTGACGCCAGAAAACATCGGTTCGAAACAACATCTGCGGGTGGAATTACAAACCTTCTTCCGTTTGCCACGCTCAAACGGCCTCGTGTTTCCGATCCGCTGCTACCTGTGCAGCTTTCAGGATTTGATGACCTCGCCGAAATGGGGCCGTCGTTTGCACCGTGTGATCCGCGATTTGCCCGAAGAGCTGGCAACCTACAAAGGCTTTATCGACAACCGCCCGATGATGCTGGATTACCTGTCAAAGTTCGACGACGGGTTGCCCACATCAAACGGCATCTGGCCAGAGTTTGATACAGAGCCGCCCCTGCAAAAGTAGGTAAAAGTCCGGCAGATTTTTACGTGCTTTGTGGGTAAGAAATGATCGAGAGGTATCGCGCTGGCAATTTGACCAATGCCTCTGGCCCGTGCGGCGCATCTGCGTCAAAGAATAGCGTGTCGCCAGGTTTCAAAGAGTGAACCTCGTCGCCGTGGCGGTAATCGACCTCGCCTTCCAGAACATAGATCGTTTCAATTCCACCATGTTGGAAGGTGGGAAAAACATCAGATTCATCTGTTAGCGTGATCAAATAGGGTTCAACGATCACGCCCGAGGCGTTTGATCCAATATGCCCAAGCAGCTGGTATTGGTGGTTCGCGCGCGTACCTGCTCGCTCGGTTGTTAGGCCTTCACCTGTTTTGGTATGAACGGCTACGCGGCTTTCTTCAAAGCGGCGAAAGAAACTGGTTAGGGGAACACTCAGGGCGTCCGATAGGGTTTTTAGTGTGGTCAAAGACGGCGACGTATTGCCGTTTTCGATCTTGGACAGCATGCCAACGGACAATCCGGTGATGTGAGAAAGCTCTGCCACAGTGATCTTTTGTTGTTTGCGATAGGCACGTACTTCGCGACCGATCGCCACTTCGAGATTTTTCTCCCGATCGCCGTCGCGGGTTCTATGGGGGTCTTGAGTAAGCTTAATTGCCTGATCTGTACTCAATTTCTCAATATTCACTGCTTTTTCTTTCAATTTGGCTGCAAAACTTAGCCCGAGGTGGATTTTCTAGTTACCCAATCATATTCAAAATTTCACTCACAGAATATAAAAATAAACTACAGGTGAAAAATTTTCTGCCAAAAAATATCCCAAAACCACCCTTGCAGAGAAAAAAACTTGATTGTGAGGAAACTCATGTGACACAATGACCCAAGGAGTCGGAAGTGCTCTGGAGGGAATCACCGAACTCATCTTTGGGTTCGGTAAATTAATGCAGCTTCAACAAGAGCGTCTTTCACGACGCTTACATCAGGGAGATAAACATGAAAAAACTAACTACAGCTTTGACAGCCGGCGTTTTGGCAATGATGCCTTTGAGCGCGATGGCAGAAGACAGCAGTGATCCGATCGTTATTCCGATCCATAACTGGTCCTCACAAATCGTGATGTCCAACGTGGTTGGCCAAATGCTCGAAGGCATGGGCAACAATGTTGAATACGTAACAACAGACAGCCAAGCGGTTTACGAGTCAGTTCGCCTCGGTGACGTGACTATGGAATTGGAAGTATGGGAAGGCGCATTTGGCGCATCTTTCCGCGCAGCTCTTGAAAAAGGCGGCTTGCACGACGCGGGCGACCACGACGCAGTAACACGCGAAGACTGGTGGTACCCGATGTGGACAAAAGATGCATGCCCAGGCCTGCCATCTTGGGAAGCACTCAACGATTGTGCGTCTGTATTCGCTACTGCGGAAACAGGTGACAAAGGCCGTTACCTTGATGGACCAGTTGACTGGCTCAAGCACGGTAAAGAACGTGTAGAAGCGCTGGGCATGGATTTCGTTGTGATCAACGCGGGTTCTGCTGCTGCATTGTGGGCTGAAATCGGCGCTGCCGAAGCTGACAAAAAGCCAGTGGTTGTGTTCAACTGGACACCAAACTTTGCCGAAGCTGTATGGCCTGGCGAATTTGTTGAATTCCCAGAATGGGTAGACGGCTGTGACAAAGATCCATCCGTTGGTCCAAACCCAGATGCGCTTTATGACTGTGGTAACCCTGCAAAAGGCTACCTCAAGAAAGCAGCTTGGGATGGCATGGAAGCAAAATGGCCAGCCGCGTACAAAGCGCTGACTAAGATTTCTTTCACAAACCCACAGATCGCTCAGATGGCTAAATTCGTTGATACAGACGAGATGGAACCAGAAGAAGCAGCGACCGCATGGTTGGAAGCAAACAAAGACGTTTGGATGCCTTGGACACAATAATCCAAGTCTGAAGACATAATTTGAACCCCGTCCGGGCATGCTCGGGCGGGGTTCTTTTTTACAGTTGGTTTCGAACAAATAGGGGTTTGTTCAAAGTCAATTTTGACTAAGCTAAACACATAAAATTCGGGCTGCACGTCGGCCTTTGAGGGAGATCATGAAATGACTGAAGCACCCGTCATCACCTGCGAAAATGTTTGGAAGATTTTTGGGGATAACCCAGAGAAATATTTGCAAAACATGCCAGCAGGTCGGTCGTTCGATGACATTCGCGCGGATGGGTACATCGCGGGTGTGAAAGACGTTTCTATTGAAGTGAACCGGGGCGAAATGCTGGTGATCATGGGCCTGTCTGGCTCGGGAAAATCCACACTGGTGCGGTGTTTCTCTCGGCTTCATGATATCACGGGCGGTAAGATTACTGTTGAAGGGCAGGACATCATGTCCTTGCCAGAAAAAGAGTTGATCGATTTGCGTCGTAACAAAATGGGTATGGTGTTCCAATCTTTCGGATTGCTGCCGCATCGCACGGTTTTGGAAAACGTCGCCTTCCCTTTGGAAATGCGTGGTCAAGACAAACACACGCGTCGTGAACGTGCGATGGAAGTGGTGAAACTGGTTGGCCTTGATGGGCGCGAAGATTATTTCCCGCGCGAATTGTCTGGGGGCCAACAGCAACGCGTGGGTATCGCGCGTAGCCTTGCGATTGAGCCTGATATTTGGTTCTTGGACGAGCCTTTCTCTGCGCTCGACCCGTTGATCCGCCGTGAAATGCAGGATGAATTCTTGCGTCTGCAAGAGTTGCTAAACAAGACCATCGTTTTCATCACGCACGATTTTGACGAGGCGTTGCGCCTTGCGGATCGTATCGCGATTATGAAAGACGGCGCTGTTGAACAATGCGACACACCTGATCAAATTGTCCTGAACCCTGCAACCGAATACGTTGCGAAGTTCACCGAAGAAATCGAAAAATCCCGCGTCGTGCATGCCCGCGTTTTGGCCAATTTGGTTGATGGTGCAAAACGCCCTGAAGGCGAAGCCGTTCGGGCGGGTGCTACCATACAAAACCTTGCACGTCAGCTTATCAACGAAACACGCGAAGAGCTGCCAGTCGTGACCAGCAAAGGCGAATATCTTGGGGTTTTGAAACGCCAAGAAGCCTTAGACATTTTGTTGGGTGCAGACTAATGGCTATCGTAGATGATGGCACCCAAGACAGCATCGGAGGTATGACCCGTTTGCAGGTTGGACTGATCCTTCTTGTGGCGGCAGTTGTGCT
The DNA here is from genome assembly GCA_023955215.1 of Paracoccaceae bacterium. GTDB lineage: Bacteria > Pseudomonadota > Alphaproteobacteria > Rhodobacterales > Rhodobacteraceae > Ascidiaceihabitans. Next base: position 315 of record JAGSGK010000012.1, on the reverse strand, counting down.
GTGTTTTGCACGCGCTTTGGGCGTTTTGCCAGAGGCATTGATCCGCATTCCAGACGCTATGATCCCGCCTTTTGCTGTGTGGATGGACGCGATCTTTAATTTCTTACGCTACACGCTAAAACTTGAGGTTCTAACCCGTTGGTTCGCCGAAGGTCCGTTGGAATTTATGCTCGATACAACGGGTAACTTGCTGTACGGCAAGCGCCGTTGGCCGTTCCTTGGCCCAATCCCATGGACTGCAATCGCCGCTGCGATGGCCGTGGTTGGGTATTATCTTGGTGGCTGGCGCATGGCGCTTTTGGTCGGTGGCACCCT